>CAYHBC010000107.1:0-1749 GCA_964354775.1 uncultured Dehalococcoidales bacterium | reverse complement strand
GGCGGGCAATCTCCAGGGCGACACCGGCTGTACCGGTACATACGTCGAGCACAAGATTTCCGGGCTGAAGAGCCATTTGCGAGACTAAGAACCTTCGCCAACGAAGGTATTGAAAAAAAGTCAGCGCTTGCGCCCAGGTGTCGTACGAGGGGGCAACCCCATCGAACAGGTCTTGGGCGAAGATTGTAGTGCTGTCCCCTGATGGAGCGCCGGATGCTGTCTCCGTTGTGCTGACTCGTCCCGCAGGGTGGGATTCACCCAGCGGAGCCCGTTGGTCCTCCCCCTTCTTTGTCTTCATTCTTTATCCTCCATTGAGCTGTCTTTTCTGCAAGCTACCTCATGAATTTGGCAGCGCCAAGCTACTACGAGCTTGGCCCGGTCTTGATTATACTTAAACTGCGTGATTAAGGCAACCAAATCCCGTAATTTTAGTTGGACTATACGCCGAAGTTGAACAATAGGCTAACGGAACCGTAGAAATAAAGGCGAACGAGACTTTGCCCGTCACGCTGGTCATCAATGTGCCTGAGCCTCCAAAGGGCTCGAAGATGCTGGCTCCCCTACTGGTATATGCCTGAATGGAACGAAACGGAATCTCCACTGGACAAACCGCAGGATGTCCAAAACGCTCCAGCTGATTGGTGACCGCTGGTATCTCCCACACATCGGTATGGTATCTCGACATATAGTCCTGCCCTTCTCGAGTCATCTTGGGAATGTCCCCGGGCTTTTGATATCAATGTCCTCAGACCGAAGCTTCTCTAAGACATCGGTGTAGCTTTGTGAAATCCCGGTCTGCGCTCTCGGCTGTCTTGTTATCGGCGATTGTGACCTCCTCCCTACTCGGGGGCGGGGGAGGGGGCGGGGGCTCTCCTGGGGTATGCCAGCTTCGCCAGCCCGATGCTCAGCTCGTAGAGGACGATGATTGGGGCGGCTACCAGCGTCTGGTTAAGGGGGTCCACGGTAGGGGTGATAATGGCGCCGAGGACAAAGGCTCCCAGCGCCGCCCACTTCCTGCCCCTGGCGAGCTTCTGAGGGCTGACCACACCCAGCCGGGCAAGCAGGGTGATGACCAGCGGTATCTCAAACACCAGCCCCACGGCGAAGAGCAGCCTCACCAGGACACCGACATAGCTGCTTATGGTTATCATCGGTCGGGCGATGTCGCTGCCGAAGTAAAGCAAAAAATGGAGCGCCGGGGGGAGAAAGACAAAATATGCCAGGGAAACGCCGGCGGCGAAGAGAAGGAAAGCCAGCGGTATTGCGAAATAGACATATCTCCTTTGCCGGTCATTGAGCGCCGGGGAAAGAAACATCACCAGGTGGTAAATAAAATAAGGCAGGGAGAGAGCTAGACCGCAGTAAAAAGCCACCTTCATATAGGTGCCCAGCATCTCGGTGACATTTATGAACACCAGCTCCGTCTCCGGCGCCCGTGATTTCAGTATATCAAAGACATAAGGGGCTAAGAGAAAGGAGATTCCAATACACACGCACAGGGCTACTATGGATTTAATTAAGCGACTGCGCAGCTCCAGGAGGTGGCCGGTAACGGTCAGCTTTTTGTCTTGTTCCACTTTTGAGTGTCGGTATTGACTTCGTTTGCTTCCCTGGTAACGGCTACCTTGAAGTCGGTATAATTTTTCTGCAGCCAGCGGACTCCCTTACCCAGCTCCCGGGCTACCTCGGGCAGCTTTTTAGGACCAACAAAGAGGAAAAGGAGAACCATAATAAGGACTAGTTCCCAGA
>CAYHBC010000106.1:0-1815 GCA_964354775.1 uncultured Dehalococcoidales bacterium | reverse complement strand
CTGGGCGCCGCTGCCTTCAACGCCTCGGCGGTGGAGAGGATTTACCGGATAAAGAAGCGCCCCCGCCACCTGCCCCTGCCTCTGCTGATTGGTGATATGAAGCAGCTTGCCGCCCTGGCGGAGACAGTCTCGGAGCTGGCGCTCTTTCTGGCGCAGCGTTTCTGGCCCGGCGGGCTGACCCTGGTGTTGACCAGAGCCCCTGGGCTGCCGGCTTACCTCGGCGGCGCCGGCGTGGCGGTGCGGCTCCCGGCTCACCCCGTCTGCCGGGCGCTTATTAAGGGTCTCGGCAGCCCCATAACCGGCACCAGCGCCAATGTGAGCGGCAAGCCCAGCGCCCTGACCGCGGACGAAGTCCGGGAGCAACTGGGGAATGAGGTCAACCTTGTTATTGACGGCGGGAGATGTCCCGGCGGTGTGGAGTCCACCGTGGTGGACTTGACCGGGGAAAAGCCGGTAATTTTGCGCCGCGGCATTATTCCCCAGAAGGAGATTGACCGCGCCGTTGAGGAGTCGGGCTTATTGCTCTGTCGAAAAAAGGGGGAAATATGAAAATTGCCCTGGGTTGTGACCACCGGGGACTGAAGCTAAAGCGGGAGATTATGAAGTTCTTAGAGCAGTCGGGCTACGACTGTAAGGACTTCGGATGCCACCGCGCCGGGGCGGTGGACTACCCCGATTTTGCCCGCAAGGTGGGCGAGGCGGTGGCATCGGGGAAGTTCGACCAGGGCATCTTGATATGCAGCACCGGAGTGGGGATGAGCATCGCCGCCAACAAGATAGCGGGGGTAAGGGCGGCGCTGTGCTGCGATACCTTCGCCGCCGGGCGGGCGCGGCGGCACAACGATGCCAATATCCTCTGCCTGAGGGGAGAGAAGGTCAAGGTTAAAGAAGCCCTGGAAATCGTCAGGACCTATCTCTCCACCGCCTTTGAGGGCGGCAGGCACATCCCCAGGCTAAATAAGATAAAAGCCCTGGAAAAAGGGAGCCGCCTCAGCTCAGGATAGCGTAGGTTACATAGATGCTGAGGCTGAGCTCGGTCTCCCCGGCGCTGATTGGCGTCGGCGCTATTTCTCCCTCCGCTAGTCCTCCGGCCCTATAATACATGTCCCAGATGGGTAGAGTGGGGATGCTTTCCTCGGAGATATGGGTTGGCTTACCCAGGGTGATTCCGTAGAACTCCGCTATTTGCTCCGCCTTTGCCTGGGCGTCAGCCATTGCCTTTTCCCGTAGCTCTTTATAGTAGCTGGAGGGCTCTTCCACGGAGAAGCTTACCCCTTCTACCCGGGTGAGGTCTCCCCCCGCCTCGGCAGCGGCATCGATAATCGCCCCCACCTCGTCCATATCCCGAATCTTGACGCTCACGATATTACTTACCTCGTAGCCGATTACGATTTCCTGGTAGGTGTCAGGGTCCCATTTTGTCCTCTGCGAGATGCTGAAGTACTGGGTCTTGATGTCCTTATCAGCTATCCCGTGCCCCTTCAGCGCCGCTATCACCGCGTTCATGGCTTTGCTTGCCGCGGCTTGAGCCTCAGCCACGCTGTCCTCCCGGGATGAGATGCCGAGCCTCAGGGTGGCGAGGTCAGGGACAAGGGTTATCTCTCCGTAGCCGGAGACCTGAATGCCCACCTGCGAGGCGTCGTTGGGCTGTAAGTAGAGGAGTGTTCCCTCTCGGGTAGCGCTGCCCTGGCTGCAGCCCAATACGCCGCTTACCGCCAGCACCAGTACTAGCCCCAGGACGGGTAATAAGTTTCGGTTCATCTTCACCTCCTTTACTTATTATAACGGATAAATTGCCATTTGGTTTATACTGTC
>CAYHBC010000105.1:0-1911 GCA_964354775.1 uncultured Dehalococcoidales bacterium | reverse complement strand
CTGGTCGGACTACGCCGGTATTGATACCGATGGGGACGGGCTTGGGGACACCCTGCTTCCGCACAACGGGGACTATTTGCCGCTGGTTCCACTAAGCGGCGAGCTGGCAGAAGCTGCCTTAACCTAACTTGACAAAGATGCCCCCGCCGAATAGAATGGAAAATATAACTGAATAGGTAAAAGGCTGGGAACAGGACTAGTACCGCCTGAGGCGGAGTTACAGAGAGTCGGGCAAGGTGAGAGCCGATACTTGCGCCAGGCGGGAATGGACCTGGGAGCCGCAAACCGAAAGAGTAAAAAACTCAAGTAGGCTTTGCCACAAAGGGCAGTGTTATCACAGCCCGAGGGTATTGCCTTGAGCCGTACCCGGAAAGAGATGGTGTTAACACCGAAATAGGGTGGCACCGCGAAGGTTTTAAAGCCTCTCGCCCCTGAGCGAGAGGCTTTTTTATTAGGTGAGATGATGTATTATCCACCGCTGGAGGAAGTCCGCCGGCTGAAGAAGCAGGGCAACCTGGTGCCGGTTTACCGCGAGGTCAACGCCGACCTGGAAACGCCGGTGTCCATTTACCTCAAGATAGCCCGGGGAGACTACTCCTTCCTCCTGGAAAGCGTTGAGGGCGGAGAGCGGCTGGCGCGCTACAGCTTCATCGGCACCGAGCCCACGCTTGTCCTGAAGACCGGAAAGGAGAACCCTGTTGACCCGCTCCGGGTGGTGGAAAAGGAGTTCGGGCGATTCCGCCCCGTGCCGGTGGCTGACCTGCCGAGGTTCCACGGCGGCATGGTGGGCTACCTGAGCTATGAAGTTGTCCGCTACTTTGAGGAGCTGCCCCTCCCCGGCAATGACCCTCTGGGGCTTCCTGAGTCCATACTCACCCTGGCGGACACCCTCCTTGCCTTCGACCACCTCACCCACAAAATCAAGATTATCTCCCATGTCCACCTCGACGGCGATGCTGACGCCGCCTACCGCCAGGCTACGGGGAAGATTGATGTCCTGGCGGAGCGGCTGAGGAGCCCGCTTCCAGCCGAGGCTGGGGAAAGCGCCCCTAAGGCTAAATCCAGGGTAGCGTCGAACTTTTCTCCAGCGGAGTTTGAAGCCGGGGTATCACGGGCAAAGGAGTTTATCTATGCCGGCGACATAATCCAGGTTGTCCTGTCGCAGCGCTTCGCCCGAGCCACTTCTGCCGCTCCCTTCGCCATATACCGGGCGCTGCGCTCCATCAATCCCTCTCCCTATATGTATTACCTTCACCTGGGCGACTTTCACATCGTCGGCGCCTCGCCGGAGCTCCTGGTGCGTGTTGAGGACGGAATAGTGTCCAACCACCCCATTGCCGGCACCCGACCCCGGGGTCGGGATGCCGCTGAAGACCGGGCTCTGGAAGAGGAGCTCAGGAACGACGAGAAGGAGCGCGCCGAGCACATCATGCTCGTTGACCTGGGACGCAACGACATTGGAAGAATCAGCGAGCCGGGCACGGTGGAGGTCACCCAGCTTATGGATGTGGAGCGCTATTCCCATGTGATGCACCTGGTATCCCATGTCCAGGGGAGGCTCAAGGGGGGGCTTTCCCAGTTCGACGCCCTCCGCGCCGGCTTCCCCGCAGGCACCGTCTCCGGGGCGCCCAAAATCAGGGCGATGGAAATTATCGCCGAGCTGGAAAAGGAGCGGAGAGGACCCTACGCCGGGGCGGTGGGCTATTTGGATTTCTCGGGGAATCTGGATACCGCCATCAACATCCGCACCATCATCATCAAGGACGGCGTCGCCCACATCCAGGCGGGATGCGGAATTGTCGCCGACAGCGTCCCCCGGCGGGAATACCGGGAGACCGTTAACAAGGCTCAGGCGCTGTTTACGGCGATTGACCAGGCGGAGGCTGACTAATATGCTGTTATTAATCGATA
>CAYHBC010000104.1:0-2086 GCA_964354775.1 uncultured Dehalococcoidales bacterium | reverse complement strand
CGGAGAGCAAAAAACCGTTCCCCTGGGCAAAATAGCCCAAACGCTTAAAAAAAGCGGGATTTCGTGATATTTCAAGGCTAGAAATGTAGCTTTCTATGGGCGGACATGGTATAATGGTTACGATGTTCCCCGGGGGTCCGTTAGCTAACGGATGAAAGCTAACTGAATATGCCACAAAACGAGCTACCTGAGCCAAAAAGCGAATATCGCGCCGAAGACATCCAGATTTTAGACGAGATAGAAGCTGTCCGTCTGCGTCCGGGAATGTATATCGGGAGCACCGACCGCGACGGTCTGCACCAGCTCCTCTACGAAATCGTGTATAACGGCGTAGACGAGGCAATGGCGGGTTCCTGCGACCGCATTGAGGTGACCATCCACGGCGACAACAGCGTTACCGTGAAAGACAACGGGAGAGGCATCCCCGTGGATATTATCCCCGAAACCGACATCCCCGCCCTGGAGGCAGTGATGACCCGCTTGCACGCCGGGGCTAAGTTCGGTGGGGGAGCTTATACCATATCCAGCGGACTGCACGGCGTCGGGGCTTCGGTGGTCAACGCCCTGTCCGCCTGGTTCAGGGTGGAGGTGGAACGGGACGGGAAGAAATACTTCCAGGAATATCTTCGCGGCGTTCCCAAAGGAAAGATTAAAACCCTCGGCGAGAGTCAACTTACCGGCACCACGGTCACCTTTCTCCCCGACACCAAGATTTTCGAGTCCATTAGCTGCGACTTCAATGTAATCTGCCAGCGGCTGAAGGAGCTGGCTTACCTGAACAGCAGCGTGGAGCTAGCCGTCAGGGATGAGCGCAGCGACCAGGAAAGAACGTTTTACTTTGAAGGAGGCATCGCTACCTTAATCTCCCGGATAAACAAAAACAGGGTCGCCATCCACCCCAATCCCATACTGGTAACCGGCTCAGCCAACAGCACCGCCACCGAGGTAGCGCTGCAATATAACGACAGCTCGGCGGAAGTCACCTTCTCCTTTGCCAACTGCGTCAGCACCCGAGACGGAGGCAGTCATCTCACCGGCTTTCGCTCGGCGCTGACCCGCATTCTCAATGATTACGCCCGGAATAGTAAACTCATCAAGGAGAGCGAGCCCAATCTGACCGGTGAGGATGTCCGTGAAGGGCTGGTAGCCATCATCAGCGTAAAGCTCCCCCAGCCCCAGTTCGAGGGGCAGACCAAGGCAAAGCTGGGTAATCCCGAGGTAAAAACTCATGTTGAGTCCACAGTCGCCAACAGCTTATCCCTCTACCTGGAGCAGCACCCCGACGAAGCCAAGGCAATCATCGCCAAGTGCCTCATCTCGGCTAAAGCCCGAGAGGCGGCGCGCAAAGCCCGCGAGCTGGTGTTCAAGAAGACCAGCTTTGAAATATCCGTCCTCCCCGGAAAGCTGGCGGATTGCTCCGAGAAAGACCCGACGCTATGCGAGCTTTACCTGGTTGAGGGAGAGTCCGCCGGCGGCTCCGCCAAGCAGGGACGGGACCGCCGCTTCCAGGCTATCCTCCCCCTCAAGGGCAAAATCCTCAATGTGGAGAAGGCGGCTAAGGACAAGATTGTGGAACACGAGGAGATAAGAGCCATCGCCACCGCACTAAGAGCCAACACCGACGGGCAACCCGACCTTGCCCGGCTCAGATACCACAAGATAATTATCATGACCGACGCCGATGTTGACGGCGCTCACATCCGCACCCTCCTGCTCACCTTCTTCCACCGCTATATGCTGGAGCTAATCAACCACGGATTCCTCTACATCGCCCAGCCGCCCCTTTACCGCCTGAGCAAAGGTAAAACTAGCGATTGGATATATTCGGAGGAAGGCCTCCGCAAATGCTTCGCAAAGAAGGCTTTTGAAAATGTATCTGTTTATTCAAAAGATGGCGCATTTAAGGTCGTGGGAGAAGAAATAAAAGCCTTTTTGGATTCATTAGAAGAGCTGAACCAAGGACTAGTTGAACTTGAGAAGGAAGGTATCCCGCGAGACCTAAGCGCCTTTCTTTTGGAGAAAGATGAGTCTTTTTATCATATCGCCCTTTCATCTAAACAAAGGATGCAAGAACTCAGGGCTTGGT
>CAYHBC010000103.1:0-2164 GCA_964354775.1 uncultured Dehalococcoidales bacterium | reverse complement strand
TATCGCCCGAGGGCAAAAATATCACCATCCAGGCGCAGGCGCCCTACGCCGAGCTTTTGGACTATGCCACCGTGCTGAGGTCAATAACCCAGGGACGGGCGAGCTTCACCATGGAGTCCAGCCACTACGAAGGAGTGCCCCCCCACATCACCCAGAAAATCGTCGCCCAGGCGAAGGAAAAGGCGTAGCCGGAAAGGGCTTATTTATTCTATTATCTCTCTATCCCGCCAGCAGCTCCTTCAGCTTTTGGGTAAGAGCGGGGACAACATCCTCAAACTTGCCCACCACCCCGAAGTTAGCCTGCTTGAATACATTCGCCTCGGGGTCCTTGTTAATGGCGATGATGGTCTTCGAGCCGGTGCAGCCGGACATATGCTGGCTGGCTCCCGAGATGGCGATGGCGAAGTAAATATCAGGAGCGACAATCTTGCCCGTCAGCCCGATATGCATTGACTCAGGCACCCAGCCGTTGTCGCAGGGAGGTCGGGAAGCGCCCACGGCGCCTTTGAGCACATCGGCAAGCGCCTTCAGGGTAGTTTCGTAGGGCTTAGGTCCGCCGCATCCCCTGCCCCCGCAGACTATCACCGGGGCATCCTCCAGCTTGACCCCGGTCACCTCTTCCTTTATGAAGTCCACCAACTTTGTTTTCACCGCCGCCGTATCTATGGCGACCTTAAGGGGAACAACCTCGCCTTTCCGCGAGCCGTCCTTCGCTATGGGCGACATCGCCTTCGTCCTGACCGTAGCTATCTGGGGCATTACATCAGCGGTAAAGATTGCCTGAGCATTGCCTCCGTAGACGGAACTGGTCTGCATAAGCCTTTTTGTCCCCGGGTCGAGGCTCAGCTCAAGACAGTCCATAGCCAGACCAACCCCGAGCCGGAACGCCAGGCGGGGAGCAAGGTCGGCACCCATGTTGGTGTTGCCCACGAGGATAATCCGGGGCGAAATCTCCTTCACCACCGGGACAGCGACCTGCATGTAAGAGCCCGCCTGATACTGCTTCAACGCCGGGTTCTCGGCGACATAAACTTTGTCCGCTCCAAAAGCAATCGCCTCCCTGGAGAGGTCGCCAACGGCATCGCTGGCTAATAAACAGGACAGTCCCTCGCCCAGCTCACCAGCAAGCTTCCTGCCGCATCCCAGCAGCTCCGTGGTGATTGAAAGGAGCTGCCCACCGGCTATTTCCCCCAGAACCAATATACCTTTATTCTCAGCCATTTCTCCTCCTTGGTGTCAGAGTATTTTCGCCTCTCTGAGCCTTACGGCGAGGGTGGCACCAGCCTCCGCGGGGGTATCCCCTCCCACTATCTCGCACTTGGTTTCCTTCACCGGCTGGAACAGTTTAGCCAGCCTGGCACGCCTTGCCGTAGCGCCGACCTGAGAGGGCTCTAGCCCGATATCGGCGGGCTTCCACACGATAGGCTGCTTCTTCGCCGCCGCCATAATCCCTTTAAGGGCAGCGTAGCGCAAGTCGCCGAATTCACTGGTTATGGTAAGCAGGGCCGGCATCTCCACCTCAACGACCTCATAGCCATCGCGGGCGGCTCGCTCCACCTTCACCTTATTGCCGGTAACCTCCACCTTCCTGACCACGCTCACCGCGGGAATACCTAAAATCTCAGCGAGGCCCAGTCCAACCTGCCCGGCGTTCCAGTCAGCCGACTGCCGACCGCAGAAGATGAGGTCAAACTTCCCCACCTTCTTAATCGCCGCTGCCAGGGCGTTGGCGGTAGCCCAGCTATCGCCCCCTTCAAAGGCGGGGTCTTCAAGAAGGACAAGCTCATCGGAGCCAACGGACAGGGGCTTCTTAATCACATCGCGGGTGAGGTTGTTGCCCAGGCTGATGGCGGTAATCTTGCCCCCCACCGCCCCTCTAACTCTCAGGGCAGCTTCTATGGCATTCTCGTCGTAAGGGCTAATCACCGGCTTTACATCGGGCGGCACGGTCATCCTGTCGCCCACCACCTTGAACGAAGCCGGCGGCGCCTCGGGGTCGGAGACCTGCTTACAACAGACAATCATATTAAGCGGCATTGTCCCACCTCCTTAAAATAATCAAACATATAAGGTTACCCCAAAAAAAGCAAAACTGTCAATAACTCGGTCTAAATCACCGGGAAACCGAAAGGAACGCCTCCAGGAAAGTCCCCCTCCCTCTAAC
>CAYHBC010000102.1:0-2168 GCA_964354775.1 uncultured Dehalococcoidales bacterium | reverse complement strand
CTATGACCAGTCCCGCTCCGCTAATCCTCTCGGCGAGATAGGAGCTGTATTTGGGTGGGGTCATAATATCTCTGCTGCCGCATATAATCAGGGTAGGGACTTTAATTTGCGCCACTTCGTTCATAATGTCAAAGCTGTCGCAGCAGAGCATATCGTTGAGCTGCACCTTTGCCCCGTTTTCCTTTATCCTTTCCAGCATCGGTTCCCTTGCTGCGGCGGGGACGTCCTGGTAGAAAGGTCGGACAAGCTCGTTAAACCACTTTTCGGGGTTGCCGATGCCTTCTCTGATTAGAGAAAGAAGAGACGGATTCACCCTCAGCCGGGCTCCGCTGCCGATGAGGATAAGCGCCGCGGTGTTTTCAGGATAGTTGAGGGTGTGCATCTGGACAATAGCGCCGCCCAGGGAATGCCCCGCCAGAATGGGGGACTTGTCCTTGCGGCTCAGGACATAGCCGTTCAGCCAGCGGGCATACTCCCCGATGCTGGGGCAGGGTTCGCCCCGGGGATGTCCCGGGAGGTCGACAGCTTCAGCCCCGGGGAAAGCCTTTGTCTGGTAATGCCATGCCCGGGAGCTGTCGCCGGAGCCGTGGACGAAAATCAGCCTCTTCATTACCGTAGCGGCTCATTTTAAGCCTGCCCGGCGGGGATGTCCACCACAACGGTTGTTGCTAGGACTCCCCTTACTGTCATTGCGAGGAGTCCGTTAGCTAACGGACGACGAAGCAATCTTAAATCTATCAGACAACGAATAGGTTGTGTGGGTTATTTCGAGGCAAGCTCGCTTTGAGATTGCTTCGCCCGTCAGACGACGGGCTCGCAATGACAAAAGGAATGTCATTCGCGGCGCAGCGAAAAGCAGGGGGTGAGTTGACTGTTTTTGCCTCTTTCCTCGTCACCCTGAGCGCTAGCGAAGGGTCTGTAACGAAAAGCAGGGGGTGAGTTGACTGTTTTTGCCGGGTGATATTAAATAATATAAAGGCAGCGTAGCTCAGCGGTAGAGCAGAGGACTCATAAGCCTTTGGTCACTGGTTCAAATCCAGTCGCTGCCACTCTAGACCGTTCGCCGAAAGGGGGTTTATATTAATGAACGCTCACTGGTCTAACTGGTTCTCCCTTGACGAAAGAAACGTATCGTCAGTCCCCAAGAAGCAAGGCATTTATGAAATTCGGACGGACTACGAAATTAAGAGACTAAGAGGGGAGTCAAGAATTGTGTCGATAGGTAGAGCCGTCCCAAATCTAAACTCGCGTCTCTCTGGGAGGATTTACAACCCTGCTCGTTATATGAACAGATGTGAGAAATGGTTGATTTGCAATAACCATAAGCTTGAATTTCATTATCATGTCGCCGCAAATAGTGAGGATGCAAAATGGCTTGAAGCTATGAGACATTGGGAATATGAAAACGAGCACTGGGAATTGCCACCGGGTAACGACAGGTTAGAGAAAACACCTATTATGAAGAAGTTAGAGACTGTCATTGGTAAAGTCGATGGAAGCAAGCTCACGAATCTGTTCGCAACACATCGAACAATAGAAGGCGTAGCAGGTTACTTGGGTGTGCCTCCCGTGGTCGTTGAAAGTTTGAGGGTATATTTTCTTATTTGCCGACCTCGGCCCTCATAAGCCTTTGGTCACTGGTTCAAATCCAGTCGCTGCCACTTCTTGTTGTTGAAGCTGCATTCCGGTCGCAGGGTGATTCATAGATAGGAGAGTATTCACCATTTACCAGTTTTATAGTGTGCTATCCCCATAGCGATAAAACCTACGCCCAAGCCAATGATAAGTGCTGCGGGCATAAGATTAAATCCTATCCCAACGCCCAAGCCAATTATAAGACATCCAACAAATACAAAACTACCTAAGCCTGCTTGCTTCTTTTCTTTGTCTTCACCAGCCATTTTTGCTCCTCCTAGTGTTAGAAGATGTTTCTCCGTATATGCTGCTTGAGTATACTATGCCCCTGTTCATTAATACAACTACACCAGCATTATCCTTCAACCTTGAGAGGTAAGAGTTATGCTACGGATAGAAAGCTTCCCCCGCCTCAGGGCAGGCGGGTTATACTTGAGGGTGGTTTTTTACGCCGCTTGAACTCTATGCCCGCTTCCCCGAACAGCTCCTTGAAGGAGTCGTCGCTGTAGCTGCCGAAGGTCACGAAGCGCTTG
>CAYHBC010000101.1:0-2186 GCA_964354775.1 uncultured Dehalococcoidales bacterium | reverse complement strand
CCTCCTTAATCGTCCGGTGAACCAGGTGGCGGAGCTTGCTCTCCGCCCCGGGGTCAACATCCCCTGCCGCATAGCCCGCCTCCGTCAAGCTCCATACCCTGCCGAGCCAGCGACTTACGCCGGCAATGCCGCTATCGCTCCATTCCCCGCCAAGCTCCCACGGTCCGATAAACATAAGATAGCTCCGGACGGCATCAGCCCCCAGCTCAGCTACATATTCATCGGGGGCGACCACATTCCCCCGCGACTTGCTCATCTTTCCACCACGGTAAATGATTGTGCCCTGATTGAAAAGGCGGGTGAACGGCTCATCAAAATCAACCAGCCCCACGTCCCTTATTGCTTTAATAAAAAAGCGGGCGTAAAAGAGGTGCATGACGGCGTGCTCGGCGCCGCCGGTATACATGTCCACCGGCATCCAGTATTTTACCTTTTCAGCATCAAAAGGAGCCTTGTCGGCTTGGGGGCTGACATAGCGCAGGAAATACCAGTTGGAGCACATAAAGGTGTCCATGGTATCAGTCTCTCTCCTCGCCGGAGCGGAGCACCGGGGACATACGGTCTGGACAAAAGAGGGGCAGTATTTAAGGGGAGACTCACCGGTAGGCTTAAACTCGGCATCGGGAGGAAGCAAAACGGGCAGGTCCGACTCAGGCAGAGGGACTATGCCGCATTTGTCACAGTAGACTACCGGAATGGGGGCTCCCCAGTACCTCTGCCGGGAGATAAGCCAGTCCCTGAGCCGATAGGCAATGGTTGCCCTGCCCCACCCCTTCTTGGAAAGCAAATCGCAAATCGCCCTGCTCCCCGCCTCGGTGGACAAGCCGGTAAACTCGCCGGAATTTATCATCACCCCCGGCTCAATATAAGGCAGCGGCATTTCTTCCCCGGAGCAGCCCGGAGGAGCAATCACGGGACGGACCGGCAGCTTGAACTTCGTGGCGAACTCCAGGTCACGCTCATCGTGAGCCGGCACTCCCATCACCGCCCCGGTGCCGTAGCTCATCACCACGTAATCAGTAGTCCAGATGGGCACTCTCTCCCCGTTCAGCCGGTTGATGACATAGCTCCCCAGGAAGACCCCGGTCTTTTCCCGACCCAGCGCCGTCCGCTCATACTCGCTCTGCCGCCGGCACCAGGCAACATATTCCTCGACTTCGGCTTTATGCTTCGGGGTGGTCAGCAAAGGAACCAGGGGATGCTCCGGCGCCAGGAGGAAAAAAGTTACCCCGCAAACGGTGTCGGGGCGCGTGGTAAACACCGTTATCTCCTTCTGCTCCACGCCTTTAACATCCAGCCCAAATGAAATTTCGGCGCCCTCGCTCTTACCAATCCAGTTTTTCTGCATTACCTTTATCCGCTCCGGCCAGTCTATACGGCTGTGGTCAAGGAGCTCCTCGGCATACCTGGTGATTCTGAAGAACCACTGCTCCATGTCCTTCTTGGTTACCGGGCTGCCGCAGCGTTCGCAGTCGCCTTCACCAACCACCTGCTCGTTAGCCAGCACCGTCTGACACTGAGGACACCAGTTGACCGGCGCCTTAGCCCGATAAGCCAGTCCAGCGTGGTAAAGCTTCAAGAAAAACCACTGTGTCCATTTATAATACTGGGGAAGGCAGGTAACTACCTCGCGGCTCCAGTCGTAAATCGCCCCGATGCTCCGTAGCTGGCGGCGCATATTCTCCACATTTTTCATCGTCCACTTATAAGGATGGATTCCCCGGCTGATGGCGGCGTTCTCGGCGGGAAGCCCGAAGGCATCAAAGCCCATGGGGTGGAGCACATTATAGCCCTGCATCCTCTTAAATCGGGCATGGACATCGGAAGGCGCCATGGCATACCAGTGCCCGATATGGAGGTCTCCCGAGGTATAGGGAAACATGGTCAGGGCATAGAACTTGGGGCGGTCGCTCTCCTCCCCCACCTTGTAAATGCCGTCATCAGCCCATCTCTTCTGCCACTTCGGCTCAATTTCACGGGGGTTATACTTCAGGGTCATAACGATACAGTTTAGCCAAAATCAACGATAAATTAAAGAGGCACGCCTCCAACCTCCGGTGAAAGAGCCGCCCTTTTTGGTCATTGCGAGGAGCGCCAGCGACAAAGCAATCTCATAGCTATCGGCTTTCAGCTATCGGCTTTCAGCTTTCAGGCACCACCCCGCCACCGGCTGACTGCTGACCAAA
>CAYHBC010000100.1:0-2520 GCA_964354775.1 uncultured Dehalococcoidales bacterium | reverse complement strand
AATTACCTCCTGAGGCTGCACCTAAATGCATTTCGGGGAGAACCAGCTATTTCCGGGTTCGTTTGGCATTTCACCTGCACTACCCACAGCTCATCTCAGAGTTTTGCCTCACTCACGAGTTCGAGCCTCCACTCAATTTTACTTGAGTTTCACTCTGGCCATGGGTAGATCACCCGGCTTCGGGTCTGCTCCATGCGACCCGTCAGTTAAACTGACTGCGCCCTGTTCAGACTCGCTTTCGCTACGGCTCCGCAACGCTAGTTGCTTAACCCAGCCACATAGAGCAACTCGTCGGTTCATTCTTCAATAGGCACGCCATCATCCGTCAGATGACGGACTCTGACTGCTTGTAAGCATAGGGTTTCAGGTTCTATTTCACTCCCCTCCCGGGGTGCTTTTCACCTTTCCCTCACGGTACTGGTTCACTATCGGTCATCAGCAGTATTTAGCCTTGGAGGGTGGTCCCCCCAGCTTCCCACAGGGTTCCTCGTGTCCCGTGGTACTCAAGAACACAGGCGAAGATTTCACTCTTTCGCCTACGGGACTATTACCCTCTACGGTTGTCCTTTCCAGAAACATTCGACTAGAATGAAATTTGCTAACTTCGTGACGGACCCTGAAATCCATCCCCTGTGCCTTACAACCCCAGAACAGCTTAGGCTTCAGGACCACTGAGCTATTCCGGTTTAGGCTTTTCCCCTTTCGCTCGCCGCTACTAAGGGAATCTCGTTGATTTCTTTTCCTCGGGTTACTTAGATGTTTCAGTTCACCCGGTATCCTCTCGCTTACGCGAGTGCTCAGGTTTTACCTGAGCGGGTTACCCCATTCGGGAATCCCCAGCTAAGCTTGCTAGACAGCTCCCTGAGGCTTTTCGCAGTCTCGCCGCGCCCTTCTTCGGCTGCTGATACCAAGGCATCCACCCTACGCTCTTCTTCCCTTGACCTGCGCCAGGATGAACACAAAACCTATTCAGTTTTTAAGGTGCGAAGCATAAAGTTAATGACACAGAAACTATATTATATAACACCCCCCCCTGCGGTGTCAAACAAATAGTCTATTTATTTCAGCTCCGCGGTATTATCATAATAACACCGCGGTGAAATTTAAGCAAGTTTTGGGACTCAACCCCAATGTCTTTTTCCTGGGACTGGTCAGCTTCCTCACCGATGTCAGCAGTGAGATTATCTTTACCCTTCTTCCCCTGTTCCTGCTCAATGTCCTCGGAGCGGGGACGGCGGTCATCGGTCTGATTGAAGGAGTAGCCGATACCACCGCCTCTCTGTTTAGAATCCTCTCCGGCTGGCTCAGCGACACGATGGGGAAAAGGAAGCCCCTGACCGTCCTCGGCTACGGACTGTCCACCATTGCCAAGCCGTTTATGTATCTCGCCTCAACCTGGGGGATGGTGCTCGGAGTGCGCTTCTGCGACCGGATGGGGAAAGGAATTCGGACTGCTCCGCGAGACGCCCTGGTGGCGGACTCAGTGACCCCCGAGCAGAGAGGCAAGGCTTTCGGGCTTCACCGCGCCCTGGATACCTTCGGCGCTGTCGTGGGCATCGCCTCCGCCGCAGTCGTCGTTTTCCTCTGGCAGGGGGAAAGCCTCAAGCTTACCCGAGCCACCTACCAGCAACTGGTTTTAATTGGCATCATCCCCGCCGTCGTCGCTATGCTTTTCTTTTTCCTCGTCAGGGAACCGCGCAGAAAGGCAGCGGGGCAGAGCCTGGCAGCCCCGCGAGGGATAAGAGACTTCGCCTCGGGGCTGGAGCGGCGGTTCTGGATTTTCCTGGGCATTGTCTTCCTGTTCACCCTGGGCAACTCCAGCGACGCCTTCCTTATTCTTCGCGCCCAGAACCTGGGCAACCCCGTCCTCACCATCCTCCTGATGCTGGTGCTGTTCAATTTCGTCTACGCTTCGTTGTCCACGCCGGCGGGGATATTGTCCGACCGGCTGGGAAGAAGACGCCTTATCCTCTTAGGCTGGCTGATTTATGCCCTGGTCTACCTTGGCTTTGCCCTGGCTTCGGTCTCCTGGCAGATATGGCTGCTATTCGGACTTTACGGTGTTTACTATGGCTTAGCCGAAGGGGTAAGCCGTGCCTTTGTGGCTGATTTAGTCCCCGAGGAGAAAAGGGGGACTGCCTATGGTCTGTTCCACGGCGTAGCGGGAATTACCCTGCTCCCGGCAAGCCTCATCGCCGGCTACCTCTGGCAGATGGTCAACCCCGCAGCGCCGTTTTTCTTCGGCGCCGCCATGGCTTTCCTGGCGATGGTGGGCTTCCTGGTGCTGCTCCGGGAGTGATGTAAACTATATCTGCTCCCTGCCTCTCCTCAGGAATATCAACCCCACGATGAGGGCCAGGACCACAATCACGATGGCGATTAGGCCCCCGGTGCCCAGTCCACCGGCACCGCCAGCGCCGCCACCACCGCTAATACCACCACCGCCAGCGCCGCCAGCTACCACCACGAACTGCCCGCTCTGCCCTTCCACAACGACACTATAAGTCCCCGGCGTCGCCT
>CAYHBC010000099.1:0-2522 GCA_964354775.1 uncultured Dehalococcoidales bacterium | reverse complement strand
AGCCTCCATCTATCTTGATTTCCAGTATACCACGGCGGGCGGTGGGCGGGGAGTGGGGCGGGGGGGGGGTGGCTTAAAGCGGAGTTCGGGTGGCGAATAACCTTGGTGGTATAATGCAGGAAAGCTCGGGCAGGCTGAGGAAATACCGGCTGGGATTAAGATGGGGAGATTAGGATATTGAACGAAGGTCCCTTACGCATACTTCTTGCCAGTGCCCTCGGCTTTGGTGGTCTTGCGTGTTTCTATATGCATTACTTGGATGTCATACGCGGGGTAAGAATAGTATCGCGTGCACCGTATGGGGTCTTTTTGTTTTTGGGGATACTTTGTTTCGTAGGCGCCTTCGCACTAGCTAAGAAAAAAGATGGGGAAAAGCCTAAACCACCCCAACCCCCACCACTTGAGAAGTACCAAAAGCCACCTAAAGAAAAACCCCGTGAATTAACCCCGGATGGTATGCGTGATAAATCAAAAGAGGGGCAAATAGACGAATGAAGAAATCAATCTTTACCTTACTTATCCTAAGGGCGTACAGAATATGCTTCTTGAACTAGCCTTCACCCCTCAAGAATATAAAAAAGCCAATTCCAATAGCCAACAGAAGCAGAAAACCTTGCCAATTCTTGTCGGAGACTAAGGTAATAAAGGCCACTGCAACGAACATAAGGCCACCTATGATAACAGGCAATTTAGACATATATACCCTCTGTCAACTCCACTTTAAGCTCTTTTCGTCTAATCATTTTCCTTTTATTATAAATTTAATATAACGGTAAACTGCCAGAATCACAAGAAACAAATACGCAGCTAAAGCTCCTAATTTTAAATCATCAACGCCAAAATGCAGTATGCCAGCGTTATTGAAGAAGCAGAAGACAATAGACCCCAGCATATATATAATAGCAAGCGAAGTACCAAAGCTTAGCGCAGTTAACGTTGCAATATTACGCTCGCTCAGTTTATTTTTCTTCACCATGTATCGGTAAATAGCTCCACCAACTGTAAGAATAATACCCAATAAACCAGTTGCTAGAATATAAGATGAAATCAAAGTATTATCCTCCACCACCCATTTAAAGTATTGTTATCATATAAACTTGTAGAAGTCAACCCGATTGATTTTGGCATACCACGGTGGTAAGCTAGACTGTATCAACAGGCGCCCCACGGAGATGGAAAAAGAGCAGAGCCACCGCATTCCGACAAGCGACGATATAGAGGTCTCCACCTATCTGGGCATCGCCAAGGAGCTTCACGGCGAGCCCCAGGCGCCCGAAGCGAAGCCCCTTCCCCCGGGGGAAAAGGAGACCGTCATCGTAATTGATTTCGGCTCCCAGTACAGCATGCTCATCGCCCGGCGGCTCCGCGAATGCCATGTTTACTGCGAGCTGGTGCCCTGGGACACTCCCTGGAAAAAAATAGCCCCCTTGAACCCCCGCGGCTTCGTCTTATCCGGCGGTCCCGCAAGCGTGTATAATCCCGGCGTCCCCCTGGCGCTGCCCTACATTTACGATAAGCACCTGCCGGTGATGGGCATCTGCTACGGGATGCAGGTCATCGCCCACCAGCTGGGGGGACAGGTAGCCCCGGGGGAGAAGCGCGAATTCGGTCATGCCGTGCTCTACCTCAGCGGCGGGGACTGCCCCCTCTTCTCGGGACTCCCCTCCTCCTTCCCGGTATGGATGAGCCACGGCGACCAGATATTGAGCCTCCCCCCGAACTTCAAGACTTTAGCTTACACCGATAACTCGCCGATAGCGGCGATGGGCAGCGACGACGGCGTCTTCGGACTCCAGTTCCATCCCGAGGTAGTCCATACCCCTCTGGGGAAGACCATCTTCCAGAACTTCGTATATAAAGTATGTAAATGCCAGGGCAACTGGACGCCAGCCAATTTCATCGCCGAAAGCATCGACAAAATCAAGAAGCGGGTAGGTCAGGGAAAGGTCATCTGCGCCCTTTCCGGCGGCGTTGACTCCGCGGTGACCGCCACTCTCATCAACCACGCCATTGGCAACAACCTGACCTGCATCTTCATCAACAACGGTTTCTTACGCCGCCAGGAGCCGGAGCGGGTGCTCAACACCTTCCTGCGCAACCTCAAATTGAATGTGACCTACGTGGATGCCAGCGAGAGATTCCTGGAGCGTATTGCGGGGGTGATTGACCCCGAGGCAAAACGCCACCTAATCGGCGAAGAGTTCATCAAGGTCTTTGAGGAGGAGGCGGCTAAGCTGGGGGAGGTCGGCTTCCTGGCGCAGGGCACCCTCTACCCTGATGTCATTGAGAGCAGCAGCGCTGCGGAAACAAAAGCCTCGGCGACCATAAAGAGCCACCACAATGTCGGCGGTCTGCCCGCCAGGATGAAGCTCACCCTCATTGAGCCGCTGCGCTATTTATTTAAAGACGAGGTGCGGGAGGTAGGAGCGGAGCTGGGTCTGCCCGAGGACATGACCTGGCGGCAGCCATTCCCCGGACCGGGGCTGGCGATTCGCATCATCGGCGAGGTGACCCGGGAGAAG
>CAYHBC010000098.1:0-2597 GCA_964354775.1 uncultured Dehalococcoidales bacterium | reverse complement strand
TCGCCGGCTTCCTCGCCCTGCTCTTCGCTCACTACCACCGCCACTCCTATACCGGGTGTAAGCCGGCGGTAGCGGGAATTTTAGCCAGCGCCGCCGCCCTGGTGGCGGAATACAACGGAATTGACAAAACAACCCACGTAAGGGACAAGCTGTGCCATGTGCTCAGCACGGCGGAGCTCGTTTTTGCCGCCGGTCAGATGAGCGCCTACCGCGCCGAAAAGTCATCCTCGGGGACCTGGGTGCCCGATGAAATTTTAACCAACGCCGGCAGGAAGCTCGCCGGAGAGGAAATCTACAACGAGTTCAAAATCGTCGCCGACCTCGCTGGTGGTCTCTGCGCCACCCTCCCCTACGAGGAGGAGTTCTTCTCCGAGGAAACGGGGAAGCTGGCATCAAAATACCTGATGAGGAACCCCAATATATCCCCCGAAAACCAATACCGCTGTTTCCGGGGCATTGAGGGTCTGATAGTCTCCGAGCTTGCCGGGGTGATGCAGGTAGCCGGCTTGCACGGCGGCGGCTCACCCCAGATGGAGACCATCACCATGATGCTGAGATACGACCTTGAGCCGCTGAAAAACATCGCCAAATACCTCTTCGGCATAGAAAAAGAGCTGCCCAAATACGAGCGACCCACGGTAACTCCCCGGGCAATGCTGGAGCGGTTCCACCAGATGTTCGGCAAGTAAGGAGGAGCGCCATGACCGAGGAGCAGAGGAAGTCATACCTGGAGCAGTTCCACCTCCAGGGGAAGGTAGCCCTGATTACCGGGGGGAGCCGGGGAATCGGGCGGAGCATCGCCCTGGGGCTGGCGGAGGCTGGCAGCGATGTGGTGCTCGCCAGCCGCAAGCTGCCCGACCTGGAAGCCGTAGCCCGGGAAATAGCCAGTAAGGGCAGGAAGGCGCTTGCCGTGGCGGCAAATGTGCGCCACCTGCCCGAAATAGAGAGCCTGGTCAAAAAAGCAATGGACGAATTCGGCAGAATTGACATACTGGTGAATAACGCCGGGACCAACCCCACCTTCGGCTCGGTGTTTGATGTTGAAGAAGGAGTCTGGGATGTAACCATGGGACTGAACCTCAAGGGCTATTTCTTCCTGAGCCAGGCGGTGGGCCGGCTTATGAAAGATAAGGGCGGCGGGAGCATCATCAACGTCGCCTCAACCGCGGGAATCCACCCCGACCTGGGGCTGGGAGTCTACTCCATAACCAAGGCGGGGGTCATTATGCTCACCCAGGTGCTTGCCCAGGAATGGGGGCAGTATAACATCAGGGTAAACGCCATCGCTCCCGGCGTGGTAAAGACCCGCCTTTCCTCCCTGCTATGGAGCACTCCCGAGGTTCGCCAGATGGTTGAAGGCAATACCGCCCTGGGGCGCATCGCCGAACCCGACGAAATGGTCGGCGCCGTCCTCTTCCTCGCCTCCGACGCCTCAAGCTACATCACCGCGCAGACCATCGTGCTCGACGGGGGGCACTTCGCCTCGGTGCAGACTTTCCTCCCCGGAGTCCAGCCGGCGAAGTGAGGGGGGCTGAACTCAGGCTCGCCGTCAGGGACGTTTCCGGGGTGGTGGCGGGGGGATGAGGGGGGATATCCCTAGCCTAACCTGCTCCTAATTTTTCTCACTATGTAAGCTACATCTTCATGAGGATAAACACGTAGGCTGGAACAAAATTCCTTTAATTTTGGAAGGACTTCAACAGTAATCTGGTTTGCAGCTTCATCCTCCGTCGGGTTCCTCTCCTCAGAAATTGTCACACCTTCCCTAATAAAATTACTAAGCCTAACATCATTAAGAACTTGCAGGAAAGAGTAATATCCTTCTATTAAATTAAGCATTTCTTGGGGCAGTTCTCTCAACACCCCGTAACTTCTTGCTTCCGTGTAACTGTTAAGTAAAAATAGGTAAGGAGTTGAATACTTAGCCCCTCCTAGCGTTATTGACTTTTTTAAGGATGCGGTATTGTAACTCAACTCATCGTAAAGTGCCTGACATATACGCTTTTTTTGTCTTCTATCTGCAAGGCATGCATTCAGGAAGACACCAATACAAGTGGTGATTACACCTGCTCCAAACCAGATTAAGTTATTACCTATCATCGTGGTTGCTACTATGACTTTTTACGAAATAGGTTGAGGAGGTATCCATTCCCACTCTGGCTGGTATCGCCAATACCTCGTAGAATACTCATAGGGGCGTGCGAATCTTTCCGTTTCATCAAATGTTCCCATCCTACCCGGAGCTATAATATCCGGTGAAACCGATAAGTAAAAACAATTTATGACTTGGTAATCCCAATCCAGCAATTCTATTTTAATTCTTACATACCCAATTGGCCACTCACAGTCATTGGTCACAGCGCCATTAATTCTAGTGCCAAAAGCAGTTTCAGCTAAGTAAGCATCACAAGTTATGAGAGATGCATTTGGCACGGTTATCGGCGTAGACTGAACATTTACTTTGAAGATATGACTGATATTCTGATCATGGTATGCAACAAATTCAGCTTCTGTTGCAGGAAAGAATACTGTTTTGGTTTTGAGTACATTCAATTCTAGCTGATTCCAACTTACGACTGCTGTAGCCCTGCATTGAC
>CAYHBC010000097.1:0-2615 GCA_964354775.1 uncultured Dehalococcoidales bacterium | reverse complement strand
TCCCTGCCACGGACCAGATAAATGCCAATCACGGTTATCTCATCGTAATAAGGGGATAACCCGGTGGTCTCAATATCAAGATAGGCATCGGCGGGCAAAGGTATCGGCTCCTTACCTGACGGCGGCACCTATTATGTCAACTAAATTCTTTATTCCTCTCTCCTTCATAAAGCGCTCTATCCCCTGCAGCACCTCAAGGCCGGCGCGGGGACTGGTAAGGTTAGCCGTGCCGACCTCTACGGCGGTGGCGCCAGCCATAATAAACTCCAGGGCATCCCCGGCGGAGGCGATGCCGCCGCAACCGACTACCGGGATGCCGGCAACCCCGGCTACTTCATACACCATATAGAGGGCTATCGGCTTGACAGCCGGACCGGAGAGTCCGCCGGTAATATTTCCCAGGCAGGGCTTACCCTCGTTTATATCTATCGCCATCGCCTTCACGCTATTCATCACGCATATTGCATCGGCACCGGCTTCCTCCACCGCCAGGGCAATCCCCTTAATATCGCTCACATTTGGAGCTAGCTTGACGATGAGGGGCAGGGTGGTTACCGCCTTAACCGCCGAAGTCACCGCGGCTGCCCCCTGGGGAGTCAGCCCGAACTCCACTCCCCCCGCGGGGATATTGGGACAGCTGATGTTGAGCTCGATGCCGCTTATCCCCGCCACGCCCTCCAGCCTGGCGGCAACCTGGGCATATTCATCAACCGTCTCCCCGGCAATGTTGACTATAACCGGCACCCTTAAGTCAGCCCAGAGCGGCGCTTTATCCCTGACCAGGGCGTCCACGCCGATATTCTCCAGCCCCACGGAGTTAAGCACTCCGTATTTCGTCTCTATCAACCGCGGCTGAGGGTTACCTCCCCTCGGCTTGAGAGTAACGCCCTTGCAAACAATGGCGCCCAGCCGCTGTATATCCACAAGCTCGCTATACTCCACGCCGTAGCCGAAGGTGCCCGATGCCGTCATCACCGGGTTAGCTAAAGTCAACCCCCGGGGATGGCGCGGCGCTATTTGAACACTGGTGTTTAATAAATCCTCTTCCATTAACCTTCACTATTATACCAAGATAGTTTATAATTAATAAGTTAAGCAATTACGGTGGGTAAAAATGGTGGAGGAAGTCCAATATATCATCCGTCCTGCCCGGGATAGAGATGCCCGCCAGATAGTCGAGATTGACCACGAGGCTTTTGCCGACAACTGCCTGTTCCGCTCCCAAAATTCGTATCGCCGGGAAATTCACAACTCCACCGCCTCCTATATCGTGGCAGGTATGGGAGAGGAGGTAACCGAGCAGCCCGCGCCACGAGCTCCGTGGTATAAACGCCTTTTTCCTAACCGCAGCAACGAAGAACCCACTAACAACGACCAGTATATCCTGGGATTTGCCGGCTTATGGATTATGCCTGACGAAGGACACGTCACCGCCATCGGGGTGAGAAACGATTATCGCCATGCCGGGATAGGCGAGAGGCTGCTTATCTCGCTTATCGACCTTGCGGCAGAGTTAAACCTGGAAATAATGACCCTGGAGGTGCGGGCTTCCAACAAAACAGCCCAGACTCTTTACCACAAATATGGATTCCGGGTGGTAGGAAGACGCCGCCATTACTACTCCGACGACGGCGAGGACGCCCTGATTATGTCCACGCGCCCTATAACCTCCGCTCCTTTCCAGGCACGCTTCCAGCAATTAAAGGAAGCTCACAGGCAAAGGTGGAATGGCTCTTCCGCTGTTGCCTGACCGCAAGAGTCAGCTACATCTTTAGAAAGCTCATATAAACAGGAGGCAGTATGAAAATGGCAATAAGAGGGCTGGAAACAATAAATTATGAAGAGAGAGCCAGAGAATCAGAATATAAAAAGAGACTGCATAAGGTAATGACGGAGAAGGAAGCAGTAGAAACATTTCTACACGATGGTGATTCCCTTTGCATGGGGGGTTTTGTTATGTGGAGGCAACCTGAATCCGTCATGAGGGAGATAGCCCGTCAGGGAAAGAAAAATTTATCGCTTATAGATGAGAGTGGAGATTTTGAAGGCATAGATTTGCTGGTGGAGCTGGGAATGCTCGACCGGATAGATATAGCATACAGCATATCCCGCCAGGTAGGCGGTATTTCTGGCACGCCTGCTATTGACCGTGGTATCAGGGAAGGCGTGCCCCGCCCCATTGAGGCAGGCGGTGTTTTAGCCACGCCGAAGGATAAGATTAAATCTGATGTGCCTCCGCTTAAAATAGTGGACTGGACGAATTTTGAAATTTCATTGAGATTCGTGGCGGGGGCACTCAATGTCCCCTTCATGCCCTGCCGCTCCTCATTCGGCTCTGATATCCCCAAATACACCAGGGAGATTAAGGTGATAAATGACCCCTATGAGAACAAGCCGCTCCTCCTTATCCCGGCTTACAAACCAGATGTTGCCTTCATCTCAGTCCAGAGGGCAGACCAAAGAGGAAATGGTCAGATATGGGGCTTTAGAGGAACGGACTACTGGAAAGCAAGGGCAGCCAGGCACGTGGTCCTGCTTACTGAGGAACTTGTTACCACCAAAAAGATATGTGAGAACCCTGGACTGACGGTAATACCAGCCTATTGCACCGATGC
>CAYHBC010000096.1:0-2644 GCA_964354775.1 uncultured Dehalococcoidales bacterium | reverse complement strand
AGAGAATACTGTATTACACCGGACGCACCTACAAAATCGGGGAGGTGGATAAAGGGACGGCGACCATGGATTGGATGCAGCAGGAGCGGGAGCGAGGCATCACCATTACCTCGGCAGCCACCACCTGCTACTGGCAGGGACACCGCATCAACATTATTGATACTCCGGGGCATGTGGACTTCACCGCTGAGGTGGAGCGCAGCTTACGGGTACTGGACGGCGGCGTGGTGGTGCTTGATGCTCTGGCGGGCGTGGAAGCACAATCGGAGGCTGTCTGGCTCCAGGCAGACCGCTACAATGTCGCCCGGCTTTGTTTCTTCAACAAGATGGACCGGGTGGGGGCTGACTTCCACAACACCATGAAAATGGTGGAAAGTCAACTTCACGCCCAGCTGTTACCGATAGAGCTACCTCTGGGAGCAGAAAGCAACTTCCGGGGAGTTATCAGCCTCGTGGAGAACAAAGCTATCTCTTTTCTTGACGATGCTGATGCGCCACCCGTGGAGGAAGCTATCCCCAAAGGCGATAAAGCCATGGTGGACGAATACCGCCAGAAGCTGACCGAAAAGCTGGCGGAAAGCGATAACGAGATTATGAAAATGTATCTTGATGGACAGGAGATACCCGTTTCGCAGCTCAAGGCAGCTATAAGAAAGCTGACCATGGCTAACAAGACAGTCCCCGTCCTCTGCGGCAGTGCCCTGCGAGGTAAGGGAATACGCCCTCTGCTTGATGCTGTTGTGGATTATCTCCCCTCGCCGCCGGATGTCCCTCCCACCCCCGCTATGGCTCTTGACGGAGTAACGAAAGTTAGCCGTCCCCCCAGTGATGAAGAGGCTTTTGCCGCCCTGGTCTTTAAGGCGGTCTCCGACCCCTTTATGGGTAAGTTGAATTATCTCCGCGTCTATTCGGGGAAGGCAAAAGCGGGAGCACAGGTCCTTAATTCCACCAGGAACGAAAAGGAACGACTGGGGAAATTATATCTTATGCATGCCAATCACCGGGAGGAAATTGAGGAAGCGGATACCGGCGCTATCGTGGCTACCGTGGGACTTAAAAAAGCTTCCACCGGTGATACTATTTGTGACCCTGCTTCTCCCCTGCTTTTTGAGTCAATACGCTTCCCTGAGCCGGTGCTTTCCATGGCGGTTGAGCCCCGGAGCAAAGCCGACCAGGAGAAGCTCTACGAGGTGTTGAATAAACTCGCCGATGAAGACCCGACTTTCAAGATTCACAATGACCCCGAGACCGGTCAAACCATCATTTCGGGTATGGGCGAGCTTCACCTTGATGTGTTGATGGAGCGGGTATTACGTGAATTCGGGCTGAAGACGAATGTCGGTAAGCCGCAGGTGGCTTACAGGGAAACAATCACCGTGCCGGTAGAGAGCGAAGGAAAATTTATCCACCAGACTGGAGGCAGGGGGCAGTATGGGCATGTCTGGCTCAGGCTGGAGCCTGGCGAGAGAGGCAGCGGGTTTGTCTTTGTTGACCGAATCCGCGGCGGGACGCTACCCAAGGAGTTCATTCCGGCGATAAAAGACGGCTCCCGGGCAGCCCTGCAAGGCGGAGCAGCGGGATATCCCGTGGTTGATGTCCGGGTGGTTCTATATGATGGCAGTTTCCACGAAGTTGATTCTTCAGAGATGGCGTTTAACATGGCGGCATCCATTGCGGTGAGGGACGGCATACTTAAAGCTAAGCCCGTTCTCCTTGAACCGCTCATGAAACTGAGCATAGTTACCCCGTCTCAGTTCCTGGGAGAGATTCTCGGCGATTTAAACACCAGAAGGGTCCACATTGAGAGCGTCGAGACTCACGAGGCGCTCTCCACCGTTCGTTGTCTTGCTCCTCTGGAAGAAATCTTCGGCTACGCTAGCGATTTAAGGTCGCTCAGCCAGGGAAGGGCAAACCACACCATGGAGTTTTACTGCTATCATGAGTTACCTCAACAGATAGCCCAGCAATTCAGGACCAGAGTGACGGTGAAATAAATGAGCGACCAGAAAGTCCGGGTTAAGGTTAAGGGTTTTGACCACAGGGTGGTCGACCAGTCGGTAACGCAGATAGTGGAAGCTGTGGAGCGCACCGGAGCTATAATCGTCGGACCGGTGCCCTTACCAACAAAGATAGAGAAGTTCTGCGTTATCCGCTCCTCAAACATCGACAAGGACTCCCGGGAGCAGTTTGAAATTCGCACCCATAAGAGGGTGATAGATATTTTGCAGCCCAGCTCCAAGACTATTGATGCCCTGAGTCAGCTTAACTTGCCCTCAGGAGTGAAGGTAGATATAAAGTTGCAGTAGAGCGATGGTTCAAAGCATTATTGGTCGGAAAATAGGCATGACGCAGTTCTTTGGGGAAACTGGCGAGGCGATAGCAGTAACTGCTGTTGAGGCTGGGCCTTGCGTTGTAACTCAGGTAAAGAGCAAGAGCAAGGACGGCTATAATGCCGTCCAGCTTGGTTTCGGGAAGGTCGCCCGCCTTAATTCGCCCCAGACGGCGCATCTTAAAGACCTGGAAAAGGTCCGTTACCTTCATGAGTTCAGGACCAGTGATGTTAGCTCCGTGGAGCGGGGTCAAAAGGTAAGCGTGGAATTTTTGAAACAGGGCGACAGGGTGAACGTAAGCGGTCTTTCCAAGG
>CAYHBC010000095.1:0-3055 GCA_964354775.1 uncultured Dehalococcoidales bacterium | reverse complement strand
ACAAGCGCAACAGCAATATCAAGGCGATGCACATCGCCGAGATGGTGGCAGGATATGGGAAACCTTCACCCGGCGTTCCTACGCCTCCCTGACCTCCACCGTCCTCGTCCCCCGACCTGAAGCGGTGCAGGCAAGACAGCGGTTCTCCAGATCGCACTGGACGGAATCCCCGGCGATTATGTCGAACTTCGCTCCTTCAAACATGACCTCGGTGGGAACATAGAGCACGGTGGGCGCACCAAGCCCCGGCTGGTTTTCCCACTCCAGATAAATTCGGCTCTCGCTGACCTCCAGCTTCCGGGGTATCCCCGCAATGCGCTGGGCATATGCCCTGACCTTGAAATTGCGGCGTATATTGCCCTTCTCATCGTTGATAGAGTAGTTTTCCCTGTTCCAGCCGTCCAGTTCCACCGGGTTCCAGCCGGGGGTGTAGTCCCATTGAGTCCCTCCGTAGAAACAATCATTGAGCCTGCGGTATATATCGGCGATGTATTCCTGGACTTTAACCTTCTCGGGATACATTCCAAATTCTCCCAGGAGCAAGGGGACTTCTCCCAGCTCTTTCACCTTGGAGTCGAAATCAGCGAAGGACTTATCGGCATCGGCGGGGGAGAAGATGTTGGAGATGAGCAGGGAGGCGCTGTAAAAGTGAGGGGCGTAGGCGTAATTGCCCCGGGAAAGCGCCGGGAGCTGAGTGTAAGCCGCACCGAAGCTGGTCAGTATGCTGGGCTCAATGAACAGGATGCCGCCGGGGTTCACCTTCCGCAGGGCTGCCCCGACATCCTCGTAGAGAGGAGCAATCTGGGAGACCTCATCGCCGATAGGCTCATTCATCAGGTCGTAGCCAATCACCGCTGGCTCGTCCCTGAACCGCCGGGCTATGTGAGCCCACATGGCGATGTAGCGGTCCCGGACGCCGTTTACATTGGCATAGAAGGAATCAAACGCCCGCAGCACCTTCTCGTCATTCAGCCCGTTAATCCAGTAGAGGCACCGTTCATCGTTAGTCGGTTCGTCCTGGGGAATGGCGGGGTCGATAGCCCAGGAAGGGCTGCCATCGCCGCACCCGCCGTTGACATAGCGGGAGAACATATCCTGGTGCATATCCAGGATGACATATATCCCCCGCTCCCCCGCAGCTCGGACCAGCGCCTTCATGGCACGGATATATTCCTCGTTGTATTTCCCCGGCTCAGGCTCAATAGCCTCCCATATCAGCACCAGGCGGATTACATTCATTCCCCACTCTTTGAGGGGGTCGAGCAGCGAGGCATCGGTAAAAGGTATGAACGGAGGGACCTTGCTGTTGCCTGCCACATTCACGCCGCGCAGGATGACCACCCGCCCCACCTCGTCTTTAAACCACCGCCCATCGGTATGGAGCGGACTTTTGCTCATTTCTCGCCTCCTTTATGAAAAGTAGTTGCTCATCAGCCAATGGGAGTAACTACAAACAGGTATGATATTGGTGTTAATTCCCCAAAGTCAATACCGCTTCAAGCAGGATATGATATTAAGTCTTGGCAAGGTTATAGTTGGTTTCACAGCTCGCATCGGCTACAATAGTTCTGGACTGGAGGTGAAAGGGGCAATGAATAGAGTTAAGAATAGTCTGGGCATCTGGGCTTTCGGCTCCCTGGCTACCCGGTTCCTTCCCCGGGGATACCACCCTGAGGCGGAGAAGCTGGGCATGGTGCCGAGGGTGGAGCGGATAGTTGCCGGGCTCGGCAGTCTCGTGGATGGCTATGAATTTCACTATCCCGGGGAAATAAACGAGGCGAATGTGGCTGAGCTGCAGCGGGTATTGGGAGACAGGGACATCTATGCTGTTGCCAGCGGGTTGCATACCGACCCCCAGTTCGCCCGGGGAGCTTTTACCCACCCCGATAAACGGACAAGAAAAGCTGCCCTGACCCGCACCAGGAAGGCTATTGACCTCGCTGCCGGTATCGGAGCGAAGTTTATTATCTGGCCCGGCGGTGAAGGCTATAACTATCCCTTCCAGGCGGATTATCGGCATATCTGGGATGACTTTATTGCCTGTCTGGCTGAGTCGGTGGAGCACGCCAACAATAAAGGGGTTACCGTCCTCCTGGAGCACAAGAGCAGCGAGCCGGCGATGAAGGTATTGATGCGCAACATCGGTATGACCATTTTTGTCATCCGCAAGCTGGAAAGAATGGGCGTCGATACCAGCCAGGTGAAGGTAAACATGGACTGGCAGCACCTTATAATGAATGGCGAGTCGCTGGCGGAGTATGCTGCCTTGTTGCACCAGGAAGACCTGCTGGGACACCAGCACGGCAATAGTGGCTGGGGGATTTTTGATGATGATAATATAGTGGGCGCTACGCGCTTTATGGAAACGCTGGAGCTTGCCATAGAACTGAGGCGCATTAATTACGGCAGCAAGGGGGAAAGGGTGGGATTTGATATATTCCCTTACACCGAGGAGCCCATTGAGGCAGCCAGGCAGTGCGTGCTCCAGTGGGAGTTTATCGACAGCCTGGCGGCAAAAGTAGACCAGGACGCCCTCTCTCGGGCTCGGGAAAAGAAGGATGCCCTTAAAGGGCTGGCGGTTATTTTTGAAACCCTGGGCTTGAACCGGAAATTTGTAGCCGCCGCTATGCGGAGCCGTGAGCGGTCAGCATAGACCGGGAATATGTTAAAAGTCCTCTTATGACCGAACCTATGGAATACCTTATCGGCATTGATATTGGCACCACTGGAGCCAAGACCTGTGTTTTCAACACCGCGGGTCAGGCGGTTACCAGCGCCTTCTGCCCCTACGAAACGAGACATCCCCAATTGCGCTGGGCGGAACAAAGCCCTTCCGACTGGTGGCGGGCTACGGTGTCTTCCCTGAGGGAGGTCATGGCGGGGATTTCCCCGCAAAGCATCAAGGGCATAGGCATATCGGGACAGATGCACGGTCTGGTGCTGCTGGATAGGGACCATCAGGTGTTGCGCCCCGCCATTATCTGGTCGGACCAGCGCACTGACGAGCAATGTCGCTGGATTACGGAAAAGGTTGGTAAAGATAAGCTGATAGAGC
>CAYHBC010000094.1:0-3059 GCA_964354775.1 uncultured Dehalococcoidales bacterium | reverse complement strand
ACCACCGGCTGACTGCTGATGGCTGACACCCTTTCTTATCATTGCGAGCCCTTCGCTACCTGTCATTGCGAGCGAAGCGAAGCAATCTCATGCTTTCTGCTGACGGATTGTCTTCCCCTTTTCCTCTCCCTTGACGGGAGAGGATTAAGGTGAGGGTGATTTCCCCCTCCCTCTAACTCCCTCCCGCCAGGGGAGGGAGAAACATTTGGATTTTAGCCATTTGATATTGTTTAGTATTTCGGATTTAGGATTTAGAGTTTTATCACGAGGTTGCCAGCCTCCGGTTTTCAGGTATAATCAATACAGATTTATGGTGAGGAGGCGATGAAAAGCACCGGCAAATGGCATTCGCTGCTGCTCCTCGGACTGGCTCTGGCATTAGTGGGCTCGGCGGCAGCCTGCGGAGGGGAAGCGCCTTCCCTGGCTACGGAGCCGGCGAGCTTCAGCTTCACCGCCGAGCAGGAAGGAGCAAATCCACCCGCCCAGGCACTAAGCATCTGGAATTCAGGCGATGGAACGCTAAGCTGGTCGCTGTCCAGTAATGCCGGCTGGCTTGTCCTCTCGCCCGGCAGCGGTAGCTGCTCCATCGGGGAGATAGACAATGTAACCCTGTCGGTAAACACACCTGGAATGAATGCCGGTAGCTATGCCGCAATCATCACCATCTCCGCTCCAGGAGCCGCCAATACTCCTCAGGCAGCGGTGGTAAACCTGAACATCGAGCCGGCAGCGGAACAGGAAGAGGAGCAGGAAGAGGAGCAAGTAATCAACGCCCTGGACACCGCAACGCTCCTTGCCCGCGCCGGCGAAATCGGGATAGTTGAAGGAGTCGTGGTCAGAACCTATTACGCCCAGAGCTCCAAGGGGCAGCCGACCTTCCTGGACTTCCACGACCCCTATGAGGACTATTTCACCGCCGTCATCTGGGGAGAGGACAGGGATAAATTTCCCCCCGAGCCGGAAACCTGTTACCGGGGTAAGACGGTGAGAATCACGGGCTTGATTGAAACCTATAAGGGAGCACCGGAAATCATCTTAACCGACCCAGCGCAAATCTGGGTGGTGGAATACGAGGAGACAGTCGTCACCGGCATCATTGACGGAGACACCATAGAGATTGGAGGCGGAGAGAGGGTCCGCTACATCGGCATTGACACCCCCGAGCTAGGAGAGCCCTACTACCAGGAAGCCACCGAAGCCAACCGCAACCTGGTTGAAGGGAAAAGGGTCCGCCTGGAAAAGGATGTCGAGGACAAGGATGAGTATGGTCGCCTGCTGCGGTATGTGTGGGTGGATGCTGCTATGGTCAATGCCGAGCTTGTCCGCTTCGGCTACGCCTACTCCTATTCCTACCGTCCCAACACCAGGTATCAGGAATATATCCTCCAGGTGGAGAAGGAAGCCCGAGAGCAGGAACGGGGGCTATGGAGCTTGAGTCCCTAGCAAATTAACCGCCAATAGCATATACTATGCAGTCTATGGACGAAGTCGTTATTTCCCGAGCTATAACCGAAAGCTACATAAAAGACCTTCTCGGGGCGATGGAGGTGGATGTCGCCATAGTCGGCGCGGGACCGGCGGGGCTGACCGCTGCCTACTACCTGGGGCGGAAAAAGGTGAACACGGCTATCTTTGAAAGGAGGCTGAGCCCCGGCGGCGGCATCTGGGGAGGCGGAATGATGTTCAGCAAGATTGTCGTCCAGCGTGAAGGCAGGAAAATACTGGACGAGTTCGGCGTTGCCACCGCCGAATACCAGAAAGGCTATTATGTCGCCAGTGCCCTGGAAGTGGCTTCCGCCCTCTGCCTGCAGGCGCTGAAGGCAGGAGCTAAAATCTTCAACCTGGTCAGTGTTGAAGATGTGGTCATCAGGGAGGATAATAAAGTCAGCGGGCTGGTGCTGAACTGGAGCGCGGTGTCGGCGGCAAAGCTGCACATCGACCCCCTGGCGATAAAGGCGAAAGTGATAATCGATGCGACGGGACATGATTGCGAAGTCTGCCGCCTGGTCACCCAGAAAATGGGCGCCAAGCTGAGGACGGCGACGGGAAGCATAGTTGGCGAGAAATCAATGTGGGCTGAGATAGGCGAGAAAGAAGTGGTGGAAAATACCGGGGAGGTCTACCCCGGACTGGTGGTTGCCGGCATGGCGGTGAGCGCCGTCTTCGGCTCACCGCGGATGGGACCGGTATTCGGAGGGATGCTCCTCTCGGGCAAAAAAGCAGCCGGGCTGGCAGTGAAGCTGCTGAAATAGGGGAATATTATGCCAAAGAGATTTTAATTGTCACCCTGAACGATAGTGAAGGGTCTCTAGATTCTTCGCTACGCTCAGAATGACAGATTGGAACGAGATATTATGTCAAGAACAATCGCCGAAATAAACCAGAAAATCAAGCAGGGAAAGGCGGTGGTGGTAACCGCTGAGGAGATAATCGGCATCGCCCGGGAAAAAGGCATCAGCAGGGCAGCCGAGGAAATAGATGTCGTTACCACGGGCACCTTCAGCCCGATGTGCTCCTCGGGGGCGTTTCTCAACATCGGACACACCAGCCCGAGGATAAAGCTTGGCGGCGGCAGGGTTTACCTCAACGACATCCCGGTCTACACCGGGCTGGCAGCCGTGGATGTTTTCCTGGGGGCAACCGCCCTGCCCGACGACGACCCCAGAAATAAAATATATCCCGGCGAATTCAACTACGGCGGCGGGCATGTCATTGAGGAGCTGGTAGCGGGAAAGGATGTCCGGCTGGAGGCGGTTGCCTATGGCACGGACTGCTACCCCAGAAAGAAGCTGGAAACCTGGATTAGCCTCAAAGACTTAAACAACGCCATCCTGTTTAATATCCGCAACGCCTACCAGAACTATAATGTCGGGGTAAACCTGTCCGACAGGATGATTTATACCTATATGGGAGTATTAAAGCCGCAGCTGGGCAATGCCAACTACTGCACCTCGGGACAGCTTTCTCCCCTGCTCAACGACCCCGCTTATAAAACCATCGGCATCGGGACGAAGATATTCCTGGGAGGCGGCGTAGGCTATGTTGCCTGGCACGGCACG
>CAYHBC010000093.1:2799-3087 GCA_964354775.1 uncultured Dehalococcoidales bacterium | reverse complement strand
GCCTCTTAAAGCCCAAACTGAGAAAGTCCCCCTGCCCTAGCACGTCACGACCTCCGCTCTAACCGTGCCGGCTCCCGGTATTCTCTTGCTACGGGCAGGGTGAAATAAAAGGTGCTCCCCTTACCCGGCGCGCTCGCGACCCCGATATTCCCTCCGTGGTGGTCAACTATAGTCTTGCAGATATACAGTCCCATACCCATCCCGTCATAGCGGTCGGTAGCGCGACTGAAAGGCTTAAACAACTTTGCCTGGTCCGGCTCGGAGATGCCAATCCCGGTATCAAACACC
>CAYHBC010000093.1:0-2789 GCA_964354775.1 uncultured Dehalococcoidales bacterium | reverse complement strand
CAAACACCTGAATCAAGATTTCACCGCCTTTTCTTTCGGCACTGATGCTGACCAGTCCCTCAGAGGTAGCCTTTACCGCATTGCTCAGCAAATTCGTGGCAACCCGGCTCAACCGGTCTTTATCCCCGTATATCGGCGGTAACCCCGCAGGGATATTCACCTCCAGCCGCAATCCTTTTGCCTCGGCTGCCGATTTCATCAGGGCTACCGCCGACTCTATGATGCTCAAGACATCATACACCCCCATATTCCAGTGCAATGTGCCGGTTTCCTGCTGGGATATGTCCAGGATGTCCTCAACCAGACGGTCTAAACGCAGAGACTCATCGTTTATGATTTTAAGAAACTGCTCCGACTCGGGGTCCGCCCTTGCCCTGTGGAGCAGCACTTCCGAAAACCCGACGATTGAGGCAAGCGGTGTGCGGAGGTCATGAGATACCCCAAGAAAAATTCGCTTCCTCTCCTCGTCCATCTGCTCCAGCCGACCGATTAGCCGCTGGAGCTCTTCGTTCCTTTCCGTTATCTCCTCGGTTCGCAACTTAATTTGAGTCGAGCCGACGCTACCCATAAATACCATCAGCCCCACGCAGAAGCTGAAGTAAGCCAGGGAAAAGACAGTCAGCATAACGCTGGGCTCAAGCAAAATCACGCCGGGAAGCTGGCTCGCCTGGGGCAGGAGGGTCAGCCCGGCGACAAACAGAGCGGCAACGGCAAGCATGCTGAAGCCCGCCACAGCCACACTTAGAAATATGGCAACGCTCAGCAGCCATACCGGATAAAGCATAAGGAAGGGGCTGTATATAAAGCCGGTAAAGTAGACCACGACGGTAATCCCCATTATTTCTACAAGTGAGCTAAACAGGACTATCCAGATTATCCGGCGGTAGTCCGCCTCTTTTTTATATGCCGCTGGTCTCAGGAAATAGCAATGAATAAGGGCATTGCCCCCCAGCCCCACCGCGACCACGCTGTGGAACAGGAGCATTGAGCTGAAAAAACCCTGGGTATAGCCGATGAAACCAAAGGCCCAGAGACCGCCAAGAAAGATGTAGCGGATTTTGGCTGCCCAGATAATGTTGGCATAGAACCGCGGCGTCGCCAGCTCAGTAAGAAACCCCGGCAATTTAAGGCTTGCCCGGTAAAAAAATTTATTTACTGACCTGCCCACTGGCATAACCAGATTATAGATATTGAAACGGCGTTTGGGGGACTAAATTCACAAAAAAACATGTCCCTTACACAAAAATTCCCACTTGCCAATTTTTGACTTTTGATATACAATTGACTATTACTTTTTGGTTTGGGAGGTGGACTTTATGGAAAACGCGATGTTCCCCAAGTGTCTGAAGTGTGGCAAAGGAGACCTGGTCCCGTTGTCCGACTTTGGCGGTCAGGGGGCGGCGGTGCATTACAAGGCTTGGGTATGCACCAATCCTGATTGCGGCTACAACCTGAAAATCAGGAATGGCGAAATATATATAAACGAACCTATCCTCAGCGGAGCGATTCATAGTCGCTCCCGCTGAGACTACACCCGGCGATAAAATTGACGGCACTTGAGCCAGTTAGTTGATTTGGTAGCCGACACTTTTTTCCCCAAGCGGTGCGTCGGCTGCGGAAAAGTGGGGAGCTTCCTCTGCCCTGACTGCGAGCAGAGGCTGCCCAAGCTGGCGCCGCCGCTTTGCCCCCGGTGTGGTAAACCCCAGGTCAATGGCATCCTCTGCGCCAGTTGCCGGCAAAGACGGAGCGATATTGATGGCATTCGCTCTCCCTTCCGATTTGAGGGTGTGATGCGTCAGGCTATCCACCAGCTAAAATACCAGAACCTGAAGGCTATCTCCACCCATCTAGTCCGGCTGTTAGCCGATTACCTGCGGCTCAACCCCCTGCCCGGCGAAGTCCTCGTCCCCGTGCCTCTCCACCCTCGCCGCTTGAGGGAGCGAGGCTACAATCAGTCCGCCCTTTTAGCCCGGGAGCTGGCTAAGTTCATAAACCTGCCGGTCATCGCCGATTGCCTTATCAGGGTTAAAGAAGCAAGACCCCAGGTAAGAACAGCCACCGTGATGGAGCGCCGGGAGAATGTCGCCGGTGCTTTTAGCTGCGATGGTAAAATAAGCGGTAAGCAAATCATTCTCGTTGATGATGTGTGCACCTCGGGAGCAACACTGGAAGCCTGCGCCACCACGGTTAAGAATAGCGGGGCGGTCTCAGCCTGGGGACTGACCCTGGCTATGGAAATTCTAGAGTGAGGAGGAAATATGAAGCTGCAAATCATCTCCAAGAACGTTGAGCTTACGGAACCGATACTGGCATACGCCAACAAGAAGGTTGATAGACTGAGCCGTTATCTTCCCCTCATCGTTGAGGCAAAGCTGGAAATCTCCCGGGAAGATACCAAGCTGCCGACACAGCGATTTGTCGCCCAGATTACCATTGACAGCAAAGGGACTTTAATCCGGGCTCAGGAAAGAGCTGGCGATATTCACAGCGTCATTGATAATGTCACCACCGCCGTGGCACAGCGGGTCAAGCGGTTCAAGGGCAAGCTCTATCATAAAAGAGGAACTTCGGTAGTTCGCCACCAGGAAATAGCCGCAGTTGAGGAAGAAAAGCCTCAAGCAGCCAAAAAGGTGGTGAAGACCAAGCACTTCCTGGTCAAACCCATGTCCATAGAGGAGGCAATAACCCAGATGGAGCTCCTGGGACATGATTTCTTCCTGTTCATTAACTCCGATACGGACAAGCTCAGCCTGTTATATTGCCGCAAGGACGGTAACTACGGGCTGATA
>CAYHBC010000092.1:0-3146 GCA_964354775.1 uncultured Dehalococcoidales bacterium | reverse complement strand
AAATGAAGAAGATAGAGGTGGTGCAGAATATCCTGGAGGCTAACGAGTCCATAGCCGCCCGGAACCAGGAGCTGCTGGACAAATACCGAACCTTCGCTCTCAACATTATGTCATCTCCAGGCGCCGGCAAGACCAGCCTCATCCTCCAGACCCTCGCCCGGCTGAAGGACAGGCTCGGCATAGCCGTCATTGAAGGCGATGTCGCCTCCACGCTGGATGCTGAAAAGGTGAAGAACGAGGCGATGGAGGTAGTCCAGATAAACACCCGAAATATGCCCGAGAGCTGCTCCTTGATTGCCGCTATGATTGAGCCCGCCCTGAAAGATTTACCGCTGGAGAAGCTCGACCTGCTCCTCATTGAGAATGTGGGCAATCTCATCTGCCCTGCGGAGTTCGCCCTGGGAGAGCACAAGAGGATAGTCATTTCCAGCCTGCCCGAGGGCGATGATAAGCCGATTAAATACCCCGTCATCTTCGCCGGCGCCGATGCCGTGATAATAAACAAGACCGACCTTCTCCCCTATGTTGATTTTGACATCCCTGCCTTTCGCCGCACCGTCAAAGGGCTGAACCCCGACATCAGGCTCTTTGAGGCTTCCAGCAAGACCGGCGCGGGAATAGAAAGCTGGTGCTCCTGGCTGCTGGGGGAAATAGAGAGCTATAACCCCAGAGCAGCAAGACCACGAAGATAAGCGGTACCTGTTTTTTGCTTTAGAGCGCCTGCTTGCGGTAAAATTCTCTGATGACCCGAGTTAACACCTTACAGCTAGCCCGAACCAGCGTCCGGGGCATCGTCCAGGGAGTCGGCTTCAGACCCTTTGTCTACGGGCTGGCTACCAGGAACAACCTGAGGGGATGGGTCTGCAACACCTCCGAGGATGTCCGCATTGAGGTGGAGGGAGAAGCCAGGGCGGTGGAGCAGTTTCTCTCGGAGCTTAAGACAAACGCCCCGCCCCTGGCGCATATTGAAGATATAACCACCAGCTACCACCCGCCCGCAGGCTACAAGAAGTTCGAAATCCGCCCCAGCATCGCCCAAGAGGGAAAATACCAGCTCATCTCCCCCGATATCGCCACCTGTCAAGCCTGCCTGACCGAGCTGGTAAATCCCCATGACCGCCGCTACCACTATCCCTTCACCAACTGCACCAACTGCGGGCCACGCTTCACCATAATTGAAGATATGCCCTATGACCGCCCCAAAACAACCATGCGCTATTTCCAGATGTGCCCCCGCTGCCAGGCAGAGTATGACAACCCCCTCGACCGCCGCTTCCATGCCCAGCCCAACGCCTGCCCGGAGTGTGGTCCCGGAGTTGAACTAGTTGACGCTCAAGGAAAGGCGGTGCCCTGCCCCGACGTTATAGCCGCCGCCAGCCAGCTACTAAAAGAGGGAAAAATCGTCGCCGTTAAGGGCCTGGGGGGATTTCTCCTCGCTTGCGACGCCACCAAGGAAACGGCGGTCAGCGCTCTGCGGGAAAGGAAGAAACGCCCTTCCAAGCCCTTTGCCATAATGGTGACCGATATAGTTGAAGCTGAACGCCACTGCTATGTCTCGCCGGAGGAAGAAAAGCTGCTGACCTCTCCCCAGAGCCCCATTGTGCTCCTGAGATGGAAGGAGGGCTCGCCGGTCTCTCCCGGGGTAGCTCCGGGGCTGCGATACCTGGGGGTTATGCTTCCCTACACCCCCCTGCACCACATTCTGCTCCGGGACAGCGGTCTGCCTCTGGTAATGACCAGCGGCAACCTCAGCGAAGAGCCTATCGCCAAAGACAACGATGAAGCAGTAACCAGGCTTTGGGGAATCGCCGATTACTTCCTGGTCCACAACCGGGATATCTACTCCCGCTATGACGATAGCGTCGCCGTGGTGGAAAGGGGAACGAGCCAGCTTGTAAGGCGTGCTCGCAGCTACGCCCCCTACCCCATCCACCTCCCCTTCACCGCCCGGCAGGTGCTCGGCTGCGGCGCAGAGATGAAAAGCACCTTCTGCCTCACCAGGGACGACCATGCCTTCTTAAGCCAGCATATCGGCGACCTGGAAAATGTCGAGACCCTGGAGCACTTTGATAATACCATCTCGCTTTATAAAAGGCTGTTTCACCTCAAGCCCGAATTTATCGCCTATGATATTCACCCCGACTATCTCTCCACCAGATATGCTAAGGAGCAAAGTGGAGGAGGCATAAAACTTGTCGCCGTGCAGCACCACCACGCCCATATCGTGAGCTGCATGGTGGATAATGGAGTGGAAAAGCCGGTTATCGGAGTCGCCTTTGACGGCACCGGTATGGGAGACGATGGGCATATCTGGGGAGGAGAATTCCTGGTGGCTGACTACCAGGGCTTCACCAGGATGGGTCACCTGGAATATCTGCCCCTGCCCGGAGGGGATGCCGCCATAAAAAGACCTTACCGCACCGCCATTGGCTACATCCTCAGCCTACTGGGAGAGGCTGCCCTGAATGACCTCGCCCACCAGCCTCAATCCGCCTTCAGCCCCAGGGTCAGCAAGCTGGAGAGGGAAATCATCGCCCGCCAGATAGAAAGGAGGCTGAACACGCCGTTGACCTCAAGCATGGGACGCCTCTTTGACGCCGTATCGGCGCTAGCCGGAATAAGAGAGGAGATAGACTACGAGGGGCAGGCGGCGGTGGAGCTGGAGATGGCAGCCTATAAGGAGAGCCCCGAGGACGACCAGAGCTATCCCTATCACATAACAGCGGAGGGGGAGATGAAAATCGTGTCCCTGGCGGATTTGCTCTCCGCCATAATCAAAGAGCTAGCACAGGGCGTTTCCCCGGGGAAAATATCGCTCAAATTTCACAACACCATAGCCAGAATGACCGGCGAAATGTGCCGCTTGCTCGCCGGTGAGACCGGCATTGACCGGGTAGCTTTAAGCGGCGGCGTATTCCAGAACCGCCTGCTATTGAGAAAAACGGTCAAGCTCTTGGAGGACGGCGGCTCCGAGGTATTCACCCACCGGCAGGCGCCCTGCAACGACGGCGGTATCTCCCTGGGGCAGGCGGTCATCGCTAACTTTGCCTCACACCCCTAAATTCTGTAGTTGCCTGATTCATCAGGCATAAACGCCCAATAAATTGGGCTTCGCTTCCTGTCATTGCGAGCCCTTCGCTTCCTGT
>CAYHBC010000091.1:0-3185 GCA_964354775.1 uncultured Dehalococcoidales bacterium | reverse complement strand
AAAAATCAATCCGTTAGCCAACTGAACAAATCAAAATGCAAAGATACTTTTTCATTTTTGCTCTGTCATTTTGACTTTTGATTTTTGCTCTATTATCTACGCGTAGATACCTGATGCGGCGCATATAGCGAGCTTTTAGCTAGTGGGAACCGGCAGGGCGATGCGGTATTTTTTCAAAGTCGCCTGGATGGTCTGGGCGGATTTTTCATCCGGCTCAATAAGGGGCAGCCGCGGCTTGCCTGCGGGGAAACCGAGGTAATTTAAGGCATATTTAACCGGCACGGGATTGGGAAGGATAAACAAAGCATCTATCAAGGGCAGCAGGTCTCGGTGAATTCTGGCTGCCTCCCCGACTTCACCGCCAAGAAATTTCTCTATCATTACCTTTATCTGCTTCCCCACTAAATGGGAGGCGACGCTGATAACGCCATAGCCTCCCAGAGCCATTACCGGAAAGGTATCGCTGTCGTTGCCGCTGTAAACCAGGAAGTCGTCTCCCGTCCCCTCTATAATCCCGGCAATAGCCCCGAGATTGCCGCTGGCTTCCTTTATGCCCACGATGTTGTCAATCTGGCTCAGCTTGATTACGGTCTCGGGAGCGACGCTGGTAACCGTGCGGGAGGGAACATTATACAGGATACAGGGCAGAGCAGTGGCGGAAGCAATGGCTTTAAAATGCTCCAAGAGACCCTGCTGAGTCGGGCGGTTATAGTACGGAACCACCAGCAGACAGGCATCAACGCCGACCTTCTCCGCCTCCCGGGTCAACTTCTGGCTTTCCCTGGTATCGTAGCTGCCGGTGTTGGCAATAACCGTTCCCTTCCCGGCTACCTGCGATTTAACCTCGGCAAATAGCCTGAGCTTCTCCTCGCTGCTCAGGGTAGGAGACTCACCGGTGGTGCCGGAGACCACCACTCCGTCGCTGCCAGAATCAAGCAAAGCCTGAGCCAGCTTCCGGGCCTGGTGATAATCAACCTCGCCCTGGGAATTGAACGGGGTGACCATTGCGGTGAGCAGCCGACCCAGCTCGTTCATCTAGACCATCACTCCCCGTTTAGACAATATCCAGCCTCTTTTTACCCCTTCCTCGGCAATCTGGACACCGTTCAAAGCAGCCCCCTTGCGCAAATTATCCGCTACCACCCACATGACCAGACCATTGGCGCAGGAGGAGTCCTCCCGAATTCGGCCCACGAACACATGGTTGGAGCCGGCTACCGCCCAGGGCTGGGGGTAGTGGCTGACACTGGGGTCATCAAGCACCTTGACCCCCGGCGCACCCGCCAGTATCTTCCTCGCCTCTTCAGCAGTAATCGGCTGGGTGAATTCCACGTTAACGGCTTCACTATGTCCAAACCAAACAGGGACTCTTACGCAGGTAGCGGAAACGGCAATGTCTTCAGCATGCATTATTTTCCGCGTCTCCTCGAGCATTTTCCGCTCTTCTTTGGTATAGCCATTGTCCAGGAAAACATCTATCTCGGGCAACACGTTAAAGGCTATCTGGTGAGCAAAGGCATGGGGGCAGACGCTGCGTCCCTCGAGAACCAGCTTCGCCTCCCGGGTCAACTCATGGGCCGCGGTCAGGCCAGCACCGGACACGGATTGATAGGTGCTCACGATGATTCGCTTTATGGGGTTAACTTTGTGCAGGGGATGAAGGGCTACTACCAACTGGATGGTGGAACAATTGGGATTAGCAATTATTCCCTTATGCCACTTTATATCTTCGGGATTCACCTCGGGAACGACGAGAGGAACCGAGGGGTCCATTCGGAAAGCAGCGCTGTTATCAATGACCACTGCGCCCGCTTTGACAGCCACAGGGCAAAATTGCCGGCTAATATCAGCACCACCGGAGAAAAAAACGATGTCCACATCGTGGAAAGTCTCCCGAGCCGCCTCTTTAACCTCAAACTGGCGGCGGGAGAAGAAAACTCTTGCCCCCCGGGAGCGCTCCGAGGCTAAGGGGAGTAGCGAAGCTACCGGAAATTCTCGCTGCTCCAGTATCCGGATAAATTCCTGCCCCACGAGCCCTGTGGCTCCCACGACAGCGACATTAAATCCGTCCATCACGCTCCTACAGCTTTTCCAACAGGGAATCTAACCCGTAAATCAACCCCTTTTGCTTTACCACCTCTTTAATGGCGAGGATAACGCCGGGCATATATGCCTCCCGGCTGATTGTCTTACTACGCAAGCTCAATGTTTGCCCCATCTCGCTAAATATAACTTCCTGCTCCGCCATAAACCCCGGTGACCTTACGCTGTGGATGCCTATCCCCTCCATCTGTCCCCCCCGGGTATTACCGATTATTTCTTTCTTCGTTTCGGGGTAGAGGAAAGGTTTGCCCCGTGCCTCCAGCATGGCTTTTGCCGTGTTTATTGCCGTTCCCGAAGGGGCATCAAGCTTTTTGTCGTGGTGCATCTCAATGATTTCAGCATAGTTAAAGAACCGGGCGGCAAGTCCCGCCAGCTTGGTTAAAATAGTTGCTCCCACCGAGAAATTAGGGGCTACAATCGCCCCGATTTTGTGTTTCCGGCATAATTGCCCGATTTCGGAGATGTTCTCCTCAGAAAGCCCGGTAGTGCCGATGACCAGGTTAACCTTCCTTTTAGCCGCAATGCGGGCTGCCGACATAGCCGCCCGGGCATTGGTAAAGTCCACTACGACATCGGCACCGTATTCAACCAGAAGGGAGTCCAGGTTAGATGAAAAATGCACTGCCGCGCCAACTACGGGGAGATATTTTTGAGTTACCCTCTTCTCCGTGGCTCCCACCAGCATCATCCCCTCCTGCTGAGTGATAGTATTGACCACCTGCTGTCCCATCCTGCCCAGAGCCCCATTAACAACCACTCTTATTACTTCCATATTCACCACCTTGCCAACCCTTCATCCTGGTTGTGCTACCCGCTACCCCTACCTCTCTGCGGGGGCCGTCTTACTTCTCTTGGTCCCCGCCGCCTCGGCGGAGAGGAAGCCCTTACCCCGCTATCCGGCGATGGGGAGGAACTTTCAAATACTACTTTACGAGACAGATTTATTCTACCTAAATCATCAATTTGAATCACCTTAACCGTTATCTCATCGCCAACCTTAACCTCATCTTCAACCTTGGCGACATAATGGTCAGCAAGCTCGCTAATATGCACCAGCCCATCCCTGCCCGAGGGGAGCTCCA
>CAYHBC010000090.1:0-3374 GCA_964354775.1 uncultured Dehalococcoidales bacterium | reverse complement strand
GGATAGAGGAGGAGTCGGGAAAGTGAAGCTTATATCAACTTTAAGCTTTAAAGGCGGGGTAGGGAAGACCACTGTTACCTGGCTGCTCGCCAGATACCTCGTGGAAATGAAGAGGAAAACAGTCCTGGTCGTGGATACCGACCCCCAGATGAGCTTGATTACCGCGGTAGAGCTGCTGGAAGCAGTGGGGAGGTGGGACCTGAGATTTGACGATTGGTATAAGCAAGCCAAGGCAAGGCAAAGCACCCTCTACCACCTCTTGCTCCAGTATGGTAAAAGCAGCACCATTTCCACCACGGAATCGCCTCTCTACATCCACAGACCTAACTTATATTTGCTGCCCAGCGATGAGGAACTCTACTGGTATGACCTGGAAGCTCCGAAGTCGGCGGAGTTGCGCCAATTTACGGCTTCTCTCTTAGAGTTCATCGAGAGCCAGGGAGACCTCCCCAGGTTTGATTACTGTTTTGCCGATTGTCCCCCGGCTTTTAACAGCCTCTCCCTCTCGGTAGTGTCCCACTCCGACCTGGTGCTGATTCCGGTTAATCCCGATATTTTCGCCTCCAAGGCGGTTACAATCATGCTCGGCGGTCTGAAGAAGCGGGTGGAGCCTTTACCGCCGTTCCTGGTCTTTATGAACCGGGCACGAAGCCGCATTGATAAAGTAAGCGGAGAGCCGACGCTGACCCGGGAGGGCAGGAAGTTCTTAATTGACGAGGTTGCTCCTGCCGTTGACCGGGAGAGAAAGTCAGGAGTCCCCATCGAGCTTTTAGAGGATATTTTTATTCCCGAGCGAAAGGGGATAAAGGATGCGGTAGCCGGACAGCGGCGAATTCCCCCTGACCTGGAGAATTACTTCGCCGAGCTGTGGGACAGGATAGAAACTCGCTATTTCCCCTCGGAGATTACCCCAGCAGCAGAGGAAGCCGTTGATGTATTGGAAAAGGGACTGAGCGAGATTATAGGTAAGAGGTAGAGGCAACTTCATCCAGAACAAGCCATAAACAGGTCAAAAAGGGCTTTTCTTTTCGGCGGATTAGAGGTATAATTAAGGTAGGGATAAAGGAAAGGGCGGAAAGGGCGGTTGTTTCTACCATCTCGGCACTTCGAGCAGCATCCTCCAACCACCACAAGATAAACAGGGAGATTTAAGACCCGATGGAAAAAGATTTGAGCCGTCAATCACCTCAGGACAGAGCCGCCTATCTCCGTGAGAATGCGGACTTTGTGGCGACTATCCTTGAAGGTTTCCCGGGATACGCCGTTATTGCTGCGGACTTTAAGGGCAATGTAATCCTCTACAACGACGGCGCCCGCCAGATTTATGGCTATACCCCGGAAGAGATTAGCGGCAAAAAGAACATCAAGCTCTTCTTCCCCGGAGAATTTATTGATGCGGGAAAACTGCCGCGGCTAATCACCAGCCTCAGAAAGAAGGGGAAGCTCTCCTGGGAAGGGGAGCAAGTCAGGGAAAATGGGGAAAGATTTCCCGCCCGGATTCAGTTTAGCTTGATAAAAGACAAAAAGGGCAGGGCGCTGGGCTTTATGGGAACGGTGGAGGACATCACCGAGCGCAAGGAGACTGAGGAAGAGCAAAGAGGAGTAATATCAAGAATAGTCAACGCTATGGGCGACGGGTTAGTCTTACATACCCCAGATGGCAAAATAATCTTTGCCAACACAGCTTTCGAAAAAATGGCTGGCTGGGAAAAAGGTGAACTATTGGGGAAAAACGCTGCTGAGGTAGCCAGAAGAGGGACCAAACCAGGGGACGCAGAGAAAATTACGGCAGCCATGCAAGCCTCTTTGATGGGGGAAGTCCCTGTTTCCACATCCATTACCCTCATCACAAAAAAGGGTCGGGAGACTCCGGCACTCTTCACGGTATCATCCATGAGAGACGCAGAAGGCAAACCATCCACTGGTGTTGTAGTGTTTAAGGACATAAGCGAGCTCAAGCGGGCAGAGGAAAAGAAGAGGGAGGCAGCAGCAAATAGAATTGCGGCAGAGATGATTGAGGGAATGCCTGATGCGGTTACGCTTTATGACCTCGACGGGACAACCCGGCAGGTCAACAGCGAGTTTGAGAGAGGTCTGGGATGGAAAAGGGAGGAGGTGATTGGAAAGACGCCCTTTGAAGTCGGCTTCATTTCCCAAGAGGAAGAGCAGAGAGTTGAAAAGGAAATGATACCGAGATTGCTGAAAGAAGGCTTTGTTCGGGACTTTGAGACAATTGCTACGCGGAGAGATGGAACACAATTTCCTGTTTTGCTGAGCGGGGCTTTAATGAAAGACGCCGAAGGTAAACCGGCAAAAATTATTACCGCAGCAAGAGACATCACCGAGCGCAGGAAGCTGGAGGAGAAATATCGCGAGCTTGTAGAAACAGAGAGGGACATAGTTTACTCCCTTGATGTTAGCGGAAACATCACTTTTGCCAGTCCCGCGATAGAGAGAATTTTGTACTACCGGCCAGATGAAGTAATAGGCAAGAATTTCATAGCTCTAATACCCAAAGAATGGCAGGAAAAAACCCTGACCGATTTTAATAATCTCCTGAAAAGGGGAAAAATAACCGCTGAGACCATCCTGCTGGATAAGGAAAACCAGCCTCATTTTGTCGAATATAGCTCTACCGTGATGAAAGAGGGCAACAAAGTTGTCGGGACACGGGGTATCGCCCGCGACATCACCGAGCGCAGGAAGGCGGAGGAGACATCAATCCGCCTGTCTAACGCAATAAATATGTCCACGGACAGCATTGTAATCAGCAACTTAGGGGGGGAAATAGTAGAGGTAAACGAAGCCACGCTGGAGATGTATGGCACAAAAGACAAAAGGGATTTGATTGGAAAAAACTCCATTGACCTTATTGCTCCCGAAGACCGCGAAAGAGCATTCGCCGGCATAAAAGAGACGCTGGAGAAGGGATACACCCGAAACAGGGGATATTATGTTATCGCCAAGGATGGCAGTAAGCTTGCTGTGGAGATGAATGTCGGGGTGATGAAAGATGTGGATGGTAAACCGGTGGGATTTGTAGGCATAAGCCGGGACATCACCGAGCGCAGGAAGGCGGAGGCAAGGAAAAGAGAGTTGGAACAAAAGGCTCAGGCGGCTGGCCGCCTGAGCACTGTTGGCGAGATGGCATCAGGCATCGCCCACGAAATAAATAACCCCCTCACCAGCGTGATTGGCTTCGCCTGGCTGCTGACGCAGAAAGATGTCCCCGAGGATATCAAGGAATATGCCCGGTATATCCACGAGGGCGCCGAACGGGTAGCCAGCATTGTCGGAAGGCTGCTTACCTTTTCCCGCCAGCAGAAGCCGGAGAAGGCGTATGCCGATATTAACCGCATCCTGGAAACCACCCT
>CAYHBC010000089.1:0-3534 GCA_964354775.1 uncultured Dehalococcoidales bacterium | reverse complement strand
CTGCTCCAGCAGCTTAGACTGACAGAGTGAGGGTGCCCCAGCCGGCGGGGTGGCGATGCGCCGCGATTGGTGCTATGGTAAAGAGCGCAGCTTAGATGGTTGAGATAAAAAAGGGCGATTTTTCCATTGACGAGGTGGCGGCGAGGATGAGAAGTCCCCAGGTGGGCGTCATAATAGCTTATTGCGGCACGGTGCGCCAGTTCCCCGGAGGTCGGGGACTCAGCTTCGCCGACCGCAAAGAGGCTCTTCGGGAGCTAAAGCAGATAGAGAAGAGGGCAGTTGAAAAATTTGACATCGCCGATGTGGCGATAATACACCGCGTCGGCTTCCTGGGCATAAGAGAGAATATCCTCCTGGTAGCGGTCTCGGCAGCCCATAGAGGGGCAGCTCTTGAGGCCTGCAACAGCATAATAAACGAGATAAAGGGTCTCCATAAATCATGGCGAAGGGAAGTGCGAGAGTAGAAATCCTGGCGGTCTCCCGGAAGGGCAATAAGGAGAAGGCGGATGCGGTCATTCAGGAGGAGGCGGTTGTGGTTAGAACCGGGGGAGAGGTCCAGGAGTTCCACTGCCTCCCCACCAACCTGGAGGAGATGATACTCGGCAATCTGAAATCAAGGGGAAGGGATGTTTCCTTCTCCGCAATCAGGAAAATCGCCCCGGGCGAATTTGAGGTCGCCCTTTCCCCGGCGGCAAAGAGCCCCCCGAAGCGCCTGTCCCGCAAAAAAATAACCCCAAAGGAAGTGTTTGCCGCCGTGAGGCTGCTTGATGAAAACAGCCTTTTGTTCAAAAAAACCGGGGGCGCCCATGTTATCGGCATTTGCGGAGATAAGAAGGTCTTCGTCGAGGACACCAGCCGGCACTGCGCCATAGATAAAGCCATCGGGCTGGCAATCAGGGAGGGAATTGACTTGTCCCGGAGCTTCCTGGTCGCCTCCTGCCGCCAGACGGCGACGACGCTAAAAAAGGTGATTTGGGGCCAAATACCCATAGTTATAAGCCTCTCGGCGCCCACGAGCCTGGCGGTGAAAGAAGCCCGCCAGCACGGAATAACGCTCATCGGCTTCGCCACACAAGAAAAGTTCAATGTCTATTCCCATCCCTGGCGGGTCAAGACCCAAGCTATCTCAAGCAGCCGCGAGCCGTAATCCTGCTTTGACAGCCCGCCGCATTTTGTGGTAAAATTTGGCGTTCGAAAAGGTCAACCGAAAGGAGGTATAAAAAATGAAAATTGTAACTCTATGCGGCGGATGCTCGCGATGCCCGGTGGTCAAGATAACGGACAAACGAGTGGAAATAGGAGAGAAGGGCAATACCTGTGTCCTCACCAAGAAGCAGTGGGAGGCTCTTAAAGACAAGATACTGAAGAAAGAACTATAAAGCAGGAAGCCTGAAAACGGAGCCGGCGAGCCTCACCCGCCGGTAGAGACAAGTAGTTATAATTTCACCTTTCTATCCTACAAGCCCTCCAGCAGAGCTAGCAGTTCGTCCGTGCTACCAAAGGGACCCGGTTTTATATAACGGATAACCCCTTCCTCGTCAACGAAGAAAGTGGTGGGACGATACCGGACATCATAGGCATCTCCTACCGCTCCGTCCTGGTCAAGGGCTATGGTAAAGTTTATCCCGTTATCCCGGGCAAACTGGGCCACCGTTTGTTCACCCTCTCCTATGTCAATGGCAATAAACACTACTTCTCCCCTTTTCTGGTTAAAAGCCTCCTGAAGGTAGGGCATCTGTATGCGGCAGTAGCCACAAACCGTAGTCCAGAAGCAGAGCACCACCGCCTGTCCCCTCACTTCATCCAGGCTTATTTCCTGCCCCTCAAGAGTGGAGAGGGTGAAATCGGGAGCCAGAGCGCCTACCTTCGGAGCCACCTCCAGAGGGGGATGTGAGCTGCCACATCCCGGAAAACACCAGCATAGCACCAGGAAGACAACCAGCAGGCTGCGGCAACTGAACCCGGCTATTTGCTTGCGAACCATTTACTTAGTATAATCTAGCCCATTATAGAATAGCCTTACCTCGAGTTTGTCGCAATAGAGAGGAAAATAATGAAAGTCACCGTAAAGCCCTTTCTGCTTATTCGCGACGCTCTTGGAGGACAGCGAGAGATTGAGGTCAGGTTAAGCAGCGGGGCAACCATATCCGACCTGCTAAGCACCTTGCGGGAGAAATATGGACTGCCGGATGAAATTCCGCTTCCCCGGGGCGCCCTGAAACTGTTTGAGGGCAAGGAAGTAAAGGAGATGGTGGTATTAAAAAACGGGAGGAATTTTAAACTCCTGGAAGGTCGGGAAACAAAACTGGAAAGCGGCGCGGTAGTAGCCCTGTTTCCGCCACTAATCGGTGGATAGTTATAGAGGGCAAAATGCTGACAGAGAAGGAACTGAAAAGATACGAAAGGCAAATAAGGATATTCGGAGAAGCGGGGCAGGAGAGACTCAAAAATGCCAGGGTCTTCGTCGCCGGGGCGGGAGGTCTCGGCTCGCCCATCTCCATATATCTTGCCGCCGCCGGCATCGGAAGAATAAGAATAGTCGACCACGAGAAGGTAGAGCTGAATAATCTGAACCGGCAGATACTACACCGGGACGAGGATATAGAAAAGGAAAAGGCGGCATCGGCCCAGGAGAGGCTCAAGAAGCTCAACCCCGACATTCAGGTGGAAGCTATATCGGAGATGATGGACGAAGACAATGTCCTTGAACTTGTGGAGGGGTTTGATGCGATTGTGGACGGGCTGGACAATTTTCACACCCGGTACTTGTTGAACCGGGCGGCTATAGCGCAGGACATCGCCTTCTTTCACGGTGCGATTAACGGGTTGTATGGACAGGCTACAACGATAATTCCGGGGAAGACCGCCTGCCTGAGGTGCATATTTCCCCAACCTCCTTCACCAACAACTTTCCCGGCGCTGGGAGCAACCTGCGGTGTTATCGGCTGCATTCAGGCAACCGAGGTGATAAAGTATTTCATCAAGACGGGAAGCCTGCTGGAGAACAGGCTCCTCTTCTGGGACGGGTTGAACGGCAGGATAGACGAGATTGGGCTGGAAAGGAATCCCGGCTGTATAGATTGCGGCGGGAAACGATGCTAAAAATGCTGAGAGTGAATCTTTACAATTCTAAAACCTGCACCCTGCTCTCGGTGGAGCACGGACACCGGGTAGCGGTTTGTTACCCATTATCTCCAAGTTGAAAAATTGATGACGGGACATCAAGCCAAATTAAGCTTCAGCCACTTCTAGTTCGCCTCCGCTGAATAAGTAGATACACCGTATTCACAATTCATTAAGGGTATCACCAAGGCTTGACTCTGGCTGAGGATAGGTTATAAAATATAAATAGTTGTTCGTAAGAAATATAGCCTGGAGCAGGCGCTAGCAGTTAGCAGCCGGGCTAAGTGTATAGCAGCGGAAGCTAAACCCGCAGGACTAGGCAAAGGTCTGCGGGTTTTTTTGTTTGGCAATTAAGGACATGGCGAAACTCAAAACTAAAGACAATATTCCCAGTAAGCAGAAGGCAGCGAA
>CAYHBC010000088.1:0-3567 GCA_964354775.1 uncultured Dehalococcoidales bacterium | reverse complement strand
CTTATCGCTAATCAGGGATTTTGTCAATTTCCCGTAATGAGGTCGTTTAGCAACCCGTTCGCCCTGAGCCTGTCGAAGGGCAATTCCCCATAGCCGTTCATGGTTCGACAAGCTCACCACGAACGGTTAAAAAACAATTTCCCGTAATTGACTTTGCCTGAGGCAGTGGATACACTTCATCAAGGAACAGATGACGCTGGCAGACTTACAACACGAGGAATAGCCCCCTGTTATTGCAAGCCTTTCTCCCATTGTCATTGCGAGCCTTTCTCACATTGTCATTGCGAGCCGAAGGCGTGGCAATCTCGTCCGCTGGCTGACAAGGAAGCGAGCAAGCTCGCTTTAAGATTGCTTCGGCGTCCGTTAGCTGGCGGACGCCTCGCAATGACGGGAAGGGGGAACCGTAATTGACTTTGCCTGGGGCAGTGGATACACTTCATCAAAGAAGAGATGACGCTGGCAGACGAAATACTGGAAGGCAGCATAAGGGCGGCGGCGAAGCTAATAAGCTCGGTGGAGGACAGGTCGCCCGGTGCCACCGCAGAGCTGAAGAAACTCTACTTTCACACCGGCAAGTCCCACATCATCGGCATCACCGGGGCGCCGGGGTCGGGGAAAAGCACCCTGATAGACAGGCTGATTGACAGCTTGAGGAAGAGAAATAAAACCGTGGGGGTAATCGCCATAGACCCCTCCAGCCCCTTCAGCGGTGGAGCGCTATTAGGAGACAGAATAAGGATGCAGCGGCACGCCACCGACCAGGGCGTGTTCATCAGAAGCCTTGCGGCAAGAGGGTGGCACGGCGGAGTATCCCGGGCTACGGCTGATGTAATCCACATTATGGATGCCCTGGGGAGGGACATCATCCTGGTGGAAACCGTAGGTGTGGGGCAGGCGGAGGTAGCGATAATGAACCTCGTTCATACCTCCATCGTGGTAGTGGTGCCCGGAAGCGGCGACTGGGTCCAGACGCTTAAAGCCGGCATCCTGGAGATAGCCGACTTCCTGGTGATAAACAAGGCGGATATGCCCGGCGTTTACGAGTTGGAGACCGAGCTAACCACGATGCTACAGATGGCGGATTACCCCCGGGGAGCGTGGCAGCCGAAAATCCTTTTGACCGAGGCGGTTAACAACAAGGGGACAGAAGAGCTGCTGGAGGGGATTTTCCAGCACCGGGAATTCCTGGCTGCCCCGGGAAGGCATGACGCCCGCATTAGAGAAGGCAAAAAACAGGAGCTCTTCGCAGTGCTCCAGGCTTCTCTATTGGACGCCACACTTCAAAAGGTCAATAAAGACGACTACCTGGAAAAGGTAATAGACGACCTGGCAGCGAGGAGGAAAGACCCCTATTCCGCGGCTGCAGAGATAGTCAACAGGCTGACCCGGGGAAAATAGCCCCTCAATATCGGTATCTTATTTCAAAGTCGGTGAATTCCCCGGAGTAGTCCGACCAGCGCCTTTCCACATCCCTTACCCGGGCTGCCCGGGGACCCCCCTTCAGTTGCTCCGCCAGCCGCTCTAGCTTGTCCCTCTCCCCCTCGGCAACGACCTCCACCGAGCCATCGGGCAGGTTTCGCACATAGCCCTTCAAGTCCAGGCTTCTCGCAAGGCGCAGGACGAAGTAGCGGAAGTTGACCCCCTGCACATAGCCATAAACCGTTGCCGAAAGACGAGCCTTGTCGGGCATATCAAAGCACCAGAAACAAGGGACGCACCTTGTCCAGGCGGGTCAACCCTGCCTGGCGAGCCAGCGCTACCGCCTCCCCGAACTCCGCCGCCGATGTCGGTCGCGATAGGCGGGGAAACTGAAACGCCTTATGACAGGGATGATACTGAGCCATGATGTTAACATAAGTATCGGGGGAGACCTCGTTAGCCAGGAAGTCCATCACCTCTCCGGTCCCCGCCAGAGAATGGGGCAAAACGAGGTGCCGCACCAGCAGCCCCCGTTGCGCCACCCCATCCTCATCAATCTCTAGCTCGCCTACCTGGCGGTGCATCTCCTTCACCGCCGCCCGGTTCACCAGGGGATAATTTTCAATCCCCGACAGCTCCCGGGCAGTTTCCGCATCGCTATATTTCATATCGGGCATATAAATATCCACAATGCCGTCGAGCAACCCCAGCGTCTCCAGGGAGTCATAGCCGCCGGTGTTATACACCAGAGGAATATTCAGCCCCGACTCCACCGCCACCTCCAGAGCCTCCAGTATCTGGGGGACGACATGGGTGGGAGAGACCAGGTTTATGTTGTGGCAGCCCTTGATTTGAAGGGAAAGCATCATCCCCGCCAGCTCCTGCGGGGTCACTTTTTTTCCTTCGCCGAGCTGGCTTATGGAATAGTTCTGGCAGAAGACGCACCTTAAATTGCAGTTGGTAAAGAAAATCGTGCCCGAGCCATACTGCCCCACCAGCGGGGCTTCCTCGCCGAAGTGGGCTCCGTAGCTGGATACCATTGCTTCCCCGGGAGTACGGCATTTACCCACATCACCGCTGAGGCGGTCTACCTCGCAGCGCCGGGGACAAACCCGACAGCTCCGCAGCAAGGACATAGCCGCCTCCACCCGCTTACCCAGCTCCCCGCGGCGATAAAGACTCAGGTATCCTGCCACCCTCTACTCTTCCTCAGGCTCTTTCTTGCCCCTTTTAATTACCTCCACCTCCACCGGGGGCAATATCTCCGCGATTACCTGAGGCTTCCGGACTTTCTTTTTAGGTTTCTTCGTTTCTCTCCATCTAAAATCTCGTTTACCCATGGTTGCACCTCATTTTTACCCAGTTTCCCCAGGCTGACTGTGAAGCTTCTATCTCGGCAGCCTTCTTGCTTCTACCACTGCCGACGCCCATCACCTCGCCGTCTATCAGGACCTCGACGGTGAACCGCTTATCGTGCTCCGGACCGCTGACCTCCACCACGCGGTAAAGCGGCACCATCCTCCTCTCCTTCTGGGTAAACTCCTGCAATAACGCCTTGTAGTTAGGGCTCGTCTCCCCACTCTTGAGTTGCTCCAGCAACGGCTCAAGCTGCTTAAAGATAAACTCCCTCACCTGACCTAATCCCCGGTCAAGGTATATCGCTCCAAGCAGAGCCTCCATTCCGTTCGCCAGGTTGCCTGGCTTGTTTCTCCCTCCAGCCGCCTCCTCACCCTGTCCCATCAGGAACCACCCGCCAAGGTTGAGAGAGGAGGCTATGCCGGCTAAGGTCTCCCGGCAGACCAGGGAAGCACGCAGGGCAGTCAGCCTCCCTTCATCCATCCCGGGGAACTCATCATACAGCCTCTCGGTGACCACCAGACCGAGCACGGCGTCGCCCAGGAACTCCAGCCGCTCGTTGCTGGGCAGGGCAAAGTCCTGGTCTTCGTTTAAATAAGAGCTGTGAACCAGAGCCTGCAGCAACAGGGACTCGTCATCAAAGGACACGTCCAGGCTCCGCTGACAATCGTCCAGGTCAACCATTTCACTACCAAGTATAGCAACAAAAACGCATCTGGCTCAACTTCTGCTATAAGAGATTGTAGCACCTATCCCCCTGACCCCCTTCCCTGGGCAAGGGAAGGGAGAGTG
>CAYHBC010000087.1:0-3707 GCA_964354775.1 uncultured Dehalococcoidales bacterium | reverse complement strand
AATCCAGCGCTACAAGGGACTGGGGGAGATGAGCCCCGAGCAGCTCTGGGAAACGACGATGAACCCCAAGACCAGGACGCTGCTCAAGGTAATTATAGAGGACGCCATAGCGGCAGACCAGATATTTACCATGCTGATGGGTCCCGAGGTAGCGCCCCGCAAGAGCTTCATCCAGGCTCACGCCCAGAGCGTTAAAAACCTGGATGTCTAGCTAAACGGCATAGAGCTTCTGCCTCCGGATATACTCCTCCACCTTCTCGGGGACAAGATAGCGGATGGACAACCCTTTCCTGACCCGCTCTCTAATCCGGGAGGAGCTGATGTCAATTATGGGTGCGGCGACACAAATGAGCCGCCGGCTTACCCCGGGGACGGAGCGCTCCAGGGCTTTCAAATCGGGCGAATTGAAATTTACCCGGGGCACCGCCACCAGCTTACATAGCTGAACTAACCTCTGCGGCTCCTTCCACCTGGCTAAATCAGCCAGGGCATCGCAGCCAACGATAAAAAACAGCTCCGCTTCACCCCCGAACTGCTCCCGGAACTCCACCATGGTGTCCACGGAATATGACGGACCGGAGCGCTTTACCTCCACCTCGCTGAGCTTGAACTGCGGCGCAGTGCCAATAGCCAGCCGCACCATCTCCACCCGGTGGACCGCCGGAGTGATGGGGCGCTCCAGCTTAAGCCACGGCTGCCCGCAGGGCATAAAGAGGACCTCAGCCAGCCCCAATGTCTCCCTTACCTCTTCAGCAATGATGAGATGCCCCGAATGAACCGGGTCGAAGGTGCCTCCCATAATGCCAACTTTCATATTCCAGCCTGCTTACAGCCCGGCAGCGGGTAAGCCAAATCGCCCTTCGACTGGCTCAGGGCAAACGGGAGGGACACTATCGCCGTTCGCGGTGAGCTTGTCGAACCATGAACGGTATCCCCAGCCGAATGCCAGTCCGCTAACCGCTTTTACTATAACTATTCTTATTATTATATCTATTTTTTAGTAATAGTAGTAATAACAATGGTGGAAAGAGGGAAGGCTTTCTGATAAGGATGCCAGGCTACCGGCTGAAGGGATTAGTTAACAGGTTATTCACATCCTACTGGTAGGAGTTATCAATCTTTTGTTTAATCTCGGTGATTTGCTTTCTCAGCCTGGAGTTGTCCCTTAGCCCGGCGGAGATTTTTTTGTAGCCGTGAATCACCGTGGCATGGTTTCTATTGCCCAGCGCCTTGCTGATTTCGGCGAAGGAGTAATTTCCTTCTTCCCGCATGAGATACATCGCAATATGGCGGGCTAAAGTGGTCTCCCTGTCCCTCTTTTTGCCGATTAGCTCTTCTACGGAGCAGTCAAAATAGCTGGCGGTTATCCGGAGTATTACCTTGCGGTCATCAATGCCGTTGTTAGTTGTTAATAACTTGTTAACTATTTGAGGGGTCAAGGTAAGCCCGGTTAGCTTGGCGCGGGCGTCGAGGTAAGTCAGGGCGCCTTCAAGATGGCAGACGTTGTCCTGGATTCTCTGGGCGATAACCTGCAAAATCTCTTCAGGAATAGGCAGCGACTTCTCCTTGGACTTGGCGAGGAGGATTGCCAGGCGGGTGTCAAAGTCCGGCGGCTGAATCTGGGCAATAAGCCCCCATTCAAGGTGCGTTTTCAACCTGTTGCTGAGTAAGTGCATCTCTTTGGGGAGGCGGTCGGCGGCAATCACCACCTGGCAGTTGTTGTTATACAGCTCGTTAAAGGTGTGGAAGAAAAACTGCTGCGTCTGCTTTTTGCAGTCTAATAGCTGGAAATCATCAAAGAGGAGCACATTGATGGGGGTAAATTTGCCCCGGAACTGTTCCAGGTCATTTTGCTTGATGGCGAGCACAAACTCGTTGGTGAACTGGTCAGCGCCAAAGTAAGCTACTTGCAGTCCCTTTCTCATCATAGCGTGTCCGATAGCGTGGAGGAGGTGAGTCTTGCCCTGCCCGGTGTCGCTATGAATAATAAGGGGATTGTAGACGCAGGCGGGATTTTCGCTTACCTCCGCGGCGGCGGCGAAGGCGAGACGGTTGCAATCGCCCACGATGAACTTGTCAAAGGTGTATTTGGGATTAAGTTTATATTTTCTGGTCCTGGTGGTTGTTCCGCCGTCGCTGGGTAGCCCGGCAGCCAGCGGCGCCGGGGATGAGGTCGGCTGCCATACGGTAAACTGGACCTCAATATCCCTGCCAGTAATCGCCGCCAGCGTCTTCTTCACCAGGGAGTGAAAGCGTTTAGAAAGCCACTCGGCGACAAAGGTATCAGGGACGCCGACCACGAAGACCTCGTTTTCATCGGTCAGCCAGCGGACTCCCTGGCTATCTTTGAGCCAGGTGGTGTAGTTCGTTTTGCTGACCTGAAGTTGAAGCTCTCCTAAGGCTTTTTCCCAAGTTTCCTTCGCCGGTGGTAAGCTATACATTAACGCAAAATTCTGGGGTAACTATCATAAGGGATAGCGAAAAATTACCAGACGGTTTGGTTTCGGTCTAGGGAGATTTTGACATAATAAAAAATTTAATTAAAAATGAGCGTATAAAAAATGGACATTATTTTTATGGGCACTCCCAGCTTTGCCGTGCCGGTATTGCAGGCACTGCTGGATAGCGATTACCGAGTAGTGGCGGTATGCACCCAGCCTGACCGGCGTGGCGGGCGGAAGCAGCTGCTGCTTCCGCCGGCGGTCAAGGCAGTGGCGGTGAATAACCGCATTCCCCTGGTGCAGCCGAAGACGCTCAAGTCGCCTGAGGCGGTGGAGGAGTTAGCCCGGTTTCATCCTGATTTAATCGTGGTTGCCGCCTTTGGACTCCTCCTTCCCCCGGCGGTATTGTCTTTGCCCAAATCGGGCTGCCTTAATGTCCACCCTTCGTTGTTGCCCCGCCATCGCGGTCCCTCTCCGGTCGCCAATGCCATTCTTGGTGGCGACGAGGTCAGCGGGGTCAGCATTATGTTGATGGACGAGGGGATGGACAGCGGAGCAGTCCTCGCCCGGCAAGAGGTGCCCATCTCGCCCGAGGATACCGCCGGCTCGCTCACCGCTAAGCTGGCTCAGCTTGGCGCCGTTCTCCTGGTGGATACCCTGCCCCGGTGGCTTGAGGGGCGGATTAAGCCCCAGCCTCAGGATGAAAGCCAGGCTAGCTATAGCCGACGGCTCACCAGCGAGGACGGCGAGCTCGACTGGCATCTTCCTGCCGTAGAGCTGTGGCGGAGGGTCCGAGCGTATAATCCCTGGCCAGGGTGCTATACCTGCTGGCAGGGGAGGAGGCTCAAAGTCCACCAGGCTGTGCCCCTCAGCCGACGGGTGGAGCAGGGGGGAATCGGGGAGGTGGTGGCCTTGACGGCGCTGTCGGGAGGGGTGGGCGTGGTGACCCCCGAGGGCATCCTTGAGCTTCGCCGCATCCAGCTGGAGGGGAAGCAGGAAATGCCGGTGGCAGAGTTTGTCCGGGGACAGAGGAGCTTCATCGGCTCCGTTCTGGGCTGAAGCTGCGGTCAGCAAAAAATGTAGTTGCCCCATTTATGGGGCTATTGTGCCTGATGAATCAGGCAACTACAAAATCTCCGTTGGCTGACGGGCTATTTCCCTCTCCCTTGAGGGGAGAGGCTCAGGGTGAGGGTGAATCGTTAGCCAACGAACCCCCTCCCTCCTTCGGCTTCGCTCAGGACAGGTCTAACTCCCTCCCACCAGGGG
>CAYHBC010000086.1:0-3756 GCA_964354775.1 uncultured Dehalococcoidales bacterium | reverse complement strand
ATGTAGTTGCCCAATTTATTGGGCAATTGTGCCTGATGAATCAGGCAACTACAAAGTCCGGGGGTGGGGAGAGGTGTGGTCATTGTGGGGCAAACTTGGTTTTGGCTGCGTAAACCAGCTCAGAAAAGTAATCTATCGCAAGCTGACAGATTGTTAGGGGGTCATTTTTTGCTAATTTCTTTCCCCGATGCACTATAGGCGCATTTGCAATAGATACCTGTGTGACGTAGTTTACATCTTGTTTGATTGGGATTCGCCGTTCCTGTGGTGTCCCTTCATCAACAATTCTGAATGGCCCTTCATCCGTAATAGATAGACTCTCTTTGGGAAAAGGTTCTAGTCTTGCTGGTCCTTGAATGTGAGATTGAAAGTTTAACCTATGTTTCCCTTCATGAAAATCTTCTTTGCGAGCCTCATGGATGAATAATAAAAGTTCATCATTCAACATCTCTTGGTACTTTATTTTATGCCAATCCTTGAATCCAACAATATGACTGCCATCCTTCTTCAAAGCCTCCATTATGGCTCTAGATGAGTTGAGAAATGCATTGAACAACGCTCGAAAAGACAGAGCGTCACTCGCCATCTTAAGCTGTTCGAAAATGGAACGAGAATCTTCAAGCTTTCCCTGTGCACTGCTGAACATACCCTCTCCTTATTAGGATGTGTATAGCAACCATATATACAAACCCTAAATTCACCCAATAGCTCTAAGCTGCCGGGGTGGCTTTATTATACCATTTTAAAAAGTGGTCTGTGGTGGTATAGTCTTGGGGGACAGAAGAGGTATTGTCGGTATGAAATATGCCGTTATTGCCGACATCCATGGTAACCTCGATGCCCTCTACGCAGTGCTTCTTGATGCGAGGAAAAGAGGAGGGTTTCGGGAGATATGGTGTCTGGGCGACATTGTGGGCTACGGACCCGAGCCTCATGCCTGCATTGAGCTTTTAAGGCAGTATAAGCATGTTTGCGTTGCCGGCAATCACGATTGGGCGGCTATCGGCAGTATTGATATCTCCGACTTTAACCCCTACGCCGCTCAAGCTATCCTGTGGACCAGGGAGCAGTTGAGCGATGACGATATGGACTACCTGCAAAAGCTTCCTGAAAAAATAACCAAAGGCGAATTTACCCTGGTTCACGGCAGTCCTCGCCACCCCATCTGGGAATACCTGGATATGGACTGGCTCTCGGCAAAGGATATTGAGGAAAACTTCAACAGTTTTGATACCCGGTTTTGCCTGGTGGGTCATTCTCATAAGCCGGTAGTCCTTAAGCAGGACAGCTCGGGGCACTATTCTATGATAGTGAATCCCCACGAAATAAAGTTGGGCTCTAAGGGCTCCAAGAGCCGACGCTTGATTATCAACCCTGGCGGTGTGGGGCAACCCCGTGATGGCAACCCCGATGCCGGCTATGCTATCTATGACAGCAGGGCTCAAGTAGTCTATCATTATCGGGTCAGCTATGATATAACTGCTACTCAGCGAAAGATGTTGGAGCACAATTTGCCGCTGTCTTTAATCGAGCGGTTAAGTTATGGTTACTAGTATGTTATACTAACAAGTTATATTTATTTAATAGAGGGGAAATGACTGATTACGAGATGGTAACCATGGTGAGTCCCGAAGTTGAGGGGGAAAAGCTGACCGAGATTATCGGCTGGCTGGGCAAGCTCATTACCGACAGAGGCGGCGAGATGGGGTCGACGGAGCAATGGGGAATACGGAAGCTGGCTTATCCCGTAAAGAAGTTTATGGAAGCGAGCTATGTTCTGGCTCAATTCAAGCTGGAGCCGGGATTGACCCGGGAAGTGGGCGCCGAATTAAAAGCCTCGGAGAATATTCTGCGGCATCTCATCGTAAAAAGGGAGGGCTAGGAGATGGCAAGTTTGAACAAGGTGATGCTCATCGGCAATGTCGGCGGTGACCCTGAGATGCGCTACACCCCCAGCGGCAAACCGGTTACCTCTTTCAGCTTGGCGACCAGTCGCCGTTATACCACTTCCGGGGGGGAGAGCAAGGAGGAAACAGACTGGTTCAGGATTAGCGTCTGGGGCAAGCTGGCGGAGGTCTGCAATCAATATGTGACCAAGGGCAGGCAGGTTTATGTGGAGGGAAGGCTGCATGCCCGAAGCTGGGAAGGGCAGGACGGGCAGGCGCGCACCAGCCTTGAGGTAACCGCCAATCAGGTGCTCTTTCTGGGTAAGCCGGTGGCTGCCGCCGCTCTTCCCGAGGAAGGTGAGATTGAGGCAGAAAACTTGCCCTGGGAAGAGCCGCCCGGGGAATCTGGAGGAGCATAGATGGCTGATTCTGGACCGGTAAGACGGACGAAGGATTTTACTCGCCGACCTGCGGTCTGTCCTTTCTGCGTGGGGAAGATAACCGTGGATTATAAAAATGCTACGCTGCTCTCCCGCTATATTACCGGTCGGGGCAGCATTGCCTCGCGGCACATGACCAAAGCCTGTGCTAAACACCAGCGGGCTCTGGCGCAAGCTATCAAGAGGGCTCGTTTTTTAGCCCTGCTGCCTTATGCTCCCGTCCATATCTGGAAAACGGGCGGCGTTGGCCTGCCTGAGCCGAGAGCCCGGAGGACTTAAATGCCCAAGCGCACTTATCAGCCCAAAAAGCTCCCCCGGAAGAGAAAGCTGGGCTTCCGCGCCCGAATGGCTACCCGGGGCGGAAGGGAAGTGCTTAAATCGCGGCGTCTTAAAGGACGGTGGAAGCTGACCCCTGTTTAGTGGTATGAAACAGCTCTCTGCTTTAACCCGAAAAGCAGATTATGCTTCAGTCTACCAACGAGGCAGAGCGTGGAAAGAGGATTTAATCGTGATGAAGGTCCTGCCCACCAGCTTAAGCTTGACCCGCTACGGGCTCTCAGTAACCAGGAAGGTCGGTAATGCGGTAAAGCGTAACCGGTTGAAGCGTTTACTGCGGGAGATAATCCGGCTGCAGGCGCTGAAGCCGGGGTGGGATGTGGTCTTCATCGTTCGCCCTGAAGCGGTAGACGCCGATTACCATCGCCTGGAAAAATCGGTGACTGCGCTACTGGCTCAGGCGCAGTTGTTAAGCCACAATGACAAAACAGCTTGTTCTTAATTTGATTAAGGCGTATCAGACGACGGTATCGGAGGTTACTCCGCATTCCTGTCGTTACCAGCCCACCTGCTCTCAATATGCCCGTGAGGCGATTGAAAGGTATGGACTTATTAAAGGTAGCTGGCTGGCGACCAGGCGATTGGCTCGTTGTAATCCGTGGTCTAACGGAGGCTATGACCCTGTGCCGTGAGCATAATACGCATTGAATGAAAATTAAGCGGGCGAGTTTTCTTTTTATTATTTTTCTTCTTGCCGTGACCGGTTGCGCCGGGTCACAACCCACGGGGTTCTCCGGGGTTACCTGCGATGATGGCTTTCTCTACCTGGGGTCGCTGGAGGGCAAAATTATGGCGGTAAACCTCTCCGCCCGGAGTGAAAACCTGACCTTTCCCGTCTCGGGGGAATGGTCTTATCCTCTCCGGGAGACTTCGGGAGGAGGGTTCTCCTGCGGTCCCCGGTCCATCGCCGTTGCCATATATGGAGTTCCCGCCGTGGCGGGAGACCGGGTATTTATCGGCGGTTATAACGGCAGGGTCTATGCCCTGAACGCCTCCGCCCGGAGCCAGGGTCAGGAGTTTCCCCAGACAAGGGAAAATGAATGGTTTTGTCACCGGGTGGGTGGGGAGCGAGGTGAATACAGCGGCGTCCTCAG
>CAYHBC010000085.1:0-3774 GCA_964354775.1 uncultured Dehalococcoidales bacterium | reverse complement strand
TTCGTTTCAGTCATTCGTACCTCCTATTCTCATTGATATTGCCCCGTCAACTGACAGACGGGCTAACAAATAGTGACTGCCAAAAATACTCCTTCGTTCTACCCATACACACCTCCTTCAACTGTTATCATTTTTCAGTATTGTAAGGCTCTGCTGTAGAGATTGTCAACAGCATACCTTATCCACAGATACCTTTCTTTCATTGTATGTCTTCGGTGTCTGGACTGTCAAGTGAGTCTTTTCCCCCGGATGTTCACGGATATTCACCGATATTCACAGGATTTCTTTTTTTAACGATGAGCCGTCAGCCCGTAGTTGCCTGATTCATCAGGCATAACCGCCCAATAAATTGGGCAACTACAGGGTGTGACCGGTCAAGGGTGGTGAGGGGGAAGTCAGGGGGAAGGCAGCAGTTCCAGACCTCGGACCACGTCGTTGAGGTCGGCGAATGGCGTGCAGGGGATGTTTTCTCTGGTGCAGAGGGAAAGCAGGTCATCACGGGCAAAGACATAATGGGCTAGCCGTGCGGGGTAAATATCGGAGACGCCGTTTCCCAGACATATCAGGCGATAGCCCCGGGCAAGGAACAACCTGGCGTAGAGCTCTTTGAGTCCGGTGTCGGCTTGCTCGCCATCCGGTCCGATATAGCGGACTTCGATGCCCTGGGGGTGGAACCTGGTTTGTGCGGCGAACACCTCAATGTCGGTGATACCGGCGTCGCCGAGGAGTATATCAATGTAGAACTTCAAGCCGTTGCTTACGATGACGGGGCGGAACCCTTTCTGGCGGCAGTAATCAATCAGCTCCCTGAACCCGCTTCTTATTCGGGCTCTTCCCCTCAGGAACTCGGTAAGCGTTTCTCTCCTGGCTTTCACCAGGGCAAAGGCTTGCCTGTTGAAGCAGTCCACCGATATCTTATTCTGCCGGTAGTCTGCCAGCGGCTTCCTCCAGTCTCCCAGAGCAAAGGCGTCGAGGAGAAGGAAGCTGACATCTTCTTCGGTGACTGTGCCATCAAAGTCACACTGAACTAAGGTTTTCCCGCGGTCAATTGAGGGCATAAGACATATTTTTTAACATTAGTTGCGCCAACTATCAAGATGGGGCGACTTGCCCGCCTTTCCTATCCTGTCATTGCGAGCCCGTCAACTGACGGGCGTGGCAATCTATTTCACATTCTTTGAGATTGCTTCGTTGTCCGTTAGCTAACGGACTCCTCGCAATGACACCATTCTTTACCATTCCCGGGGCGTCTTGCTTGACAGGGGTTGATAATTGAAGGAAAATTATTTATTCGTGAAGATATTGGTAACCAATGACGACGGCATTGACTCTCCCGGTCTGTGGAGGGTAGTTGAGGAGCTTCGACGGGTGGGGGAGGTGGTAGTTGTTGCTCCTAAGGATGAGCAGAGTGGAGTGGGGACTTCGGCTAACCTGCACCGTGCCATCAAGGTGCTGCCTCAAGCGGTGGGGGAGGGGATTTATGCTACTGACGGCACACCGGTTGATTGCGTCCTTCTGGCGTTCAGGGTGTTATTCCCCGGAGAAATAGCCCTCGTTGTTTCCGGCATTAATAAAGGTCCCAACACCGGATACGATGTCTTCATTTCGGGCACCGTGGCTGGTGCCTTGATAGGATATTTTCATGGCACCCCCTCTTTTGCCGTCTCGGTGGACGCTTATGAGGGGGTGAATTTTGAAGTTGCTGCCCGACTGATTGCCCTGTTTGCTGAGAGGGTAAAAAACGGCGAGTTGCCCCGGGCAACTTTTCTGAATATCAACCTGCCTAATTTATCTCTGGGGGAGATAGAGGGAATAGAGGTCACCAGGTTAAGCAAGCAGAGCCATAGCGGGGTGATAAAGAAAGTGTCAAGTGGCGAGGGCGAAGGCGAAGGCTATGTTATCCTGCGCCATGAGGTGGTGGGAGAGGCGGGTCCGGGGAGCGACGCCTGGGCACTGGAGCAGAGGAAGATTTCCGTTACGCCGCTGCTTCCAAAATTCTGGGTTAATGAGGTAAACGATTCTCTGCCCCACCTGGCTTCGGCGGTTTTCGCCGAGCTGGTCAATAGACGATAGTGGAGGCTCTCCTTCCTGTCATTCTGTAGTTGCCCGTCAACTGACGGGCACAACCGCCCAATCCGTTAGCCAACGGATGGGCAACTACGAGATTGCTTCGTCATCCCTCCCCTTCACGGAGCCTGTCCTGAGCGGTAGCGAAGGGTTCAGGGTTAGGACTCCTCGCAACGACAAAATAGGGTGTCATTACGAGCCCGTCGGCTGACGGGCGGGGCAATCTCAAGGCTGATTGACATTGATTTGCTGGTGCATTATCCTAATTATGCCTGTTATAGTGGCGTTTTGTGCCGAGGTAGCTCAGTGGTAGAGCAGCGGACTGAAAATCCGCGTGTCAGCAGTTCGACTCTGCTCCTCGGCACTGTTTAAGTTATATGCCGAAGTGGCGGAATGGTAGACGCGGCAGTCTCAAAAACTGTTGGGGGGCAACTCCCGTGTCGGTTCGAATCCGACCTTCGGCACAGGATTGGGTGATGGTTGCCGAGTTGTGTAGTGGTAGCACGGGGGACTTTGGATCCCTTAGCCCTGGTTCGAATCCAGGCTCGGCAGCTTAATTAAGTATTCCCCGGTAGCTCAATGGTAGAGTAGGCGGCTGTTAACCGTTTGGTTGTAGGTTCGAATCCTACCCGGGGAGCTTTTATCCTTATTTCCGAACTTGGCAGATTTGAAATTGCCCGAACTAAGGAAGGGAAAATGAAATGGCTAAGATACACTTTGGTGACCTATACCAACCTAAGATTGGACCAGAGGGGGAAATAGAATTAGTACCGAAAGGTAGCAGAAAAGACCCTTGGATTGAAAGGCGGCTAGACAGATGTCCCATCTGCCTTGTAAGGGGAATGAACAGACGAGGGGAAGTAGTAGATCGAACTACGTTTGGCAGCGGGAGAACATATATAACCTACGAGTGTCATATTTGTCATTACCGATGGGTGTGGGACAAACGCTTTAAATACTGGACACAGAAAGAACTTTCAAGATTACAAAAGGAAACGGAGCGAAACTTAAGATGAGTTGTAGATGACTGTGACTCCAAGGGCAGAATTTGAGCTCGACATCACAAAAAGTTCGGATTTTCCCCTACCCGGGGAGCTTTCTAGATAAGAGCCCTGATATGTACTATGTATATGCTTTGATAAGCGAAGATAGCGCTAAAATCTACATCGGGCATACCAATGAGCTTAAGAGGAGATTAAGTGAACATAATGATTCATCTAAACGAGGTTCCCTGTATACTAAAAGGAATAAAGGTCCCTGGCGGCTATTTTATAATGAAGAATTTAGCACTCGGCCGGAAGCTATGAGAAGGGAGAAAGCTTTGAAGAGCCAAAAGGGGAGGGAGTTTCTCCGAGGGATTTTAAGGGGAGAATCCAGCGACCTGTGGTAGAGTAGGCGGCTGTTAATCCGTTGGCTAACGGATTCGAATCCTACCCGGGGAGCCACGAAAACCCTTCATTATCTTGTGGCAAGCCCAAGAAAAGTTAAAAGTTAAAAATCAAAATGCAAAATGACAAAGCAAAAGTTAAAAAAGCATTTTTACATTTTGAGTTGTTCCGTTGGCTAACGGATTGATTTTTTATCTTTGATTTTTGATATTGTTTAGGATTTGGTGCTTGAGATTTAGAATTTCAAAGCAGCGTCCTTGCTATTTTATCCCCGCCTCTATCAGCCCGTAGTTACCGTCCTTGCGGCTGTATAACAGGC
>CAYHBC010000084.1:0-3806 GCA_964354775.1 uncultured Dehalococcoidales bacterium | reverse complement strand
TTTGTAGTCCGTAGATTTATCGGCTTAAATTGCGCCCAATAAATTGGCCAACTACATTTTTTAATATGACATAAATCGGGCATTCTTACAGTCCGGCGATGAGGACGCTGCAGATGTTCATCAGGGGGAAGCCGCCGAGGTTATGGGTAGCGCCGAGCTTCACATTCTTTATCTGCCGTGGTCCCGCCTTGCCCTGGCATTGCTGGTATACCTCATACATCATCCGCAGCCCCGAAGCGCCGATAGGATGTCCGAAGGTCTTGAGTCCGCCGTCCGACTGCATCGGCTGCTCCCCATCAAGGTCGAATCTCCCCGCGAGGACATCTTCTCCGGCTTTCCCCCGGGGGCTGAACTGCATGTCCTCCATGGTTACCAGCTCGGTTATGGAGAAGCAGTCGTGAGGCTCGCCGAGGCTTATCTCCTTGCGGGGGTTCTTGACCCCGGCTTCCCTGTAGGCTGCCTGAGCGGCACGGTAGGTGGTCTCCAGGTGGGTGCCGTCGTAGCTGCTGTGCATCAGTTCTACTCCCGAGCTCAAGGAGATTTGGAGCGCCTTGATATAGACGGGGTCATCCCTGAAGCTTTTCGCCATATCGGCGCGGGTCACGATGGCTGCCGCTGAGCCGTCGCTCACCCCGCAGCAGTCATACAGCCCCAGGGGCCAGGCGATAATCGGAGCGCTCACCACCTGCTCCTCGGTGATTTCCCTCCTGAGGTGAGCCTTGGGGTTCAGAGCGCCAGCGTGGTGGCTTTTCACCGGTATGTGGGCTAAAATCCTCTTGCCCTTATCGGGGGCAAGGTCGTAACGGGCAAAGTAGCGAGTAGCCAGCATGGCAAAGGCTCCCGGGGCGGTTACGGTGGGCATAAGCATCCGGGGCTCGGTCCCCATCTGCTGGGTAAATTCGGGGAGACCGGCATAGCCGGTGTCCTTCAGCTTCTCCACGCCCAGCGCCAGGCAGATGTCGTAGGCTCCCGAGGCGACAGCGTAAGCCGCTCCTCTCAGGGCTTCAGAGCCGGTGGCGCAGAAATTCTCCACCCGGGTTACCGGGATGAAGGGGAGCTTGAGCCCGTGTGACAGGGGCAGGGCGCTCTTCCCGCAGTGGACCTGGTCAATGCAGGTGCCAAACCAGGCGGCTTGAATATCGTTCTTTTCGAGCCCGGCATCCTCCAGGCATTCGGTGAACGCCTCCACCATCAAATCGCTGTAGCCGGCATCCCATCTCTCTCCGAATTTGGTGCAGCCCATGCCGATAATCGCTACCTTGTCCTTTATGCCTTCTGCCATGTTAGTCTCCTTCCCTTACCGGGATTGCCTTCCAGAAATAGCTGTAGATGCCCCTGCCGTGTTCGGTATATTTCAGGCGGAAGCTCATCTCCACGGGCATACCCACTTTTATCTCCTCCTGGTCGCAGTCGGTGAGGTCAAACCACCATCTTCCTCCGCCCTCAAAGTCTACCACCCCGTATATGGCAGGGGGGTTAACGGAGTATGCCAGCAGGTCGGCGGTATAGGTAAACAGGCTGGCTTTTTTGTCGGCGAAGCAGTAGTCCTCCATTTCATCTATCGCCCCGCAGTCGGGATTCACGCAGGTTCTCTGGGCGGGGAAGAGCGGGGTGCCGCATTTCTTGCACCTGTTTCCCCAGAGCCCCAGGAAGGTCTTGCGACCCCGCCACAGCGCCGACATCTGGGTGGTGGCAGATTCCTCACCACGAAATCCTTTCTCCAGGGGAATCTCTTCACGCCAGGCGAGGTATTTATCGTAATTATCCAGCATTTTCTTCCGGGCAAGCCATCTTTTAATCTCCCGGTTCTCCCTGGTCTTCTCTATCCTGGCGGTTGCCTGGAGGAACAGGGCGTCGCTGCCATTTCCATAGCTGGCGAGCAGGAGCCTGTCCCCTGGCTTTGCCTCTTCCAGGGCAGCCACCAGCATCACCAGGGGATAGCTGGCGCCGGAATCGCCCATGGTGCGCATCAGGGAGTCCTGGAGCTGCTTGGGGGCAGCCCCCACTTTACCTCCTATGGCTGCTGCGGCTCGTTCAAAGTGGCAGGCAATAACGAGCCGGGCAAAGTCCTTGATATTCAACTTATACTTTTGCAGTAGTCCGGTAATGGACTCGGTCAACTGCTTCTCGTAGCCTTCGTCACGGCGCCAGCGGTCTTCCCAGGCGCGCTCAAATTCGTCCCTGTCGGCTCTCCACGAATCAGCGAAGTCATAGGAAACGGAATAGGAGCCTTCTATGGTGGCAATTACATCGCTCTCTCCGATGAGCAGGGAAGCCGCGCCATCCCCGTATAGTTGTTCCTGGTAGCCGCCAGCCAGCTCCTTGCGCAGGTCAGAGGCGCATACCAGCACATTCCTTGCCGAGCCCGCCTTGATGGCATCGCAGGCGGCGAGGACTGCTTCCGTCCCCGCCCTGGTGGAACCGGTGAAATCGGCAGTCCTGATGTCGGGTCGCAGGCTGAGGGCGGTGCCGATTATGCCGGCGCCTTCTCTCTGCTTATAGGGCGAGGTGGTGGTAGCGACATAGAGACCGTCTATCTTCTCCTTATCCACGCCCTTTAAGCAGTCCCGGGCTGCCGCCACCGCCATAGTTATGCTGTCCTCATCATAGCTGGCGATGGACCTTTCCCCGGGCAACAGCGCTGCGGGATTAAGCCAGCCCATAGCGCGGTAAGCGGTCATCCGGTCCAGGCGGTGCCGGGGGATGTAACCTCCACAGGAAATGATTCCTACCATGGCAGTAACCTCCTTGCCCCGGGAAACTCTTTCCGAAGGGCAAAGTTTACAATAAAATTCCCCGGTGTGTCAAAGCGGGGCTACGGCGGAGCGGGCGACTGCCCCGAAGTCTCCTCTTTGGCAAATACACGCAAAAAGAGGCAAGTAATGACTGGATACTGTAGCAAATGTGGTAAAGTCTGGACACTAAACAAAGGGCAAGACGGTTCAAGCCCATAAAGGCATGGAGTTAATATCTATTTCGGTGAATGAGGACGGCTATCCTTGAGGGTGCAGGAAACCGAGCAATCAGTACACTCGGTATCGCAGGGTTCAACATGGATGACAACGTCAGACCGGGGAAGACATTGTTTAATATCCTGCTCTAGGTGGTCACATAGACGGTGCGCTTCTTCCACATCGGCGTTTTTGGGTACTACCAAGTGCAAGTCGATATGCCGCTGGCTACCTGCCTTGCGTGTCCGCAGGTCATGAAAACCAACCAGTTGACCTCCGTGTTCCATAATGCAGGACCGTATTTTATCCTCCTCTGATTGCGATAGTCTGATATCAAGTAATCCCCCGAACGACTTCTTGGTGATATTGTAAGCAGCTCTCCCGATAAATACTGCCACAAAGGTGGCAGCAATCGGGTCAAACATTGTGAACCCGGTAAACCTCACAACAAGCAAAGCAACTAGGACAGCGGACATAGTAATTACATCGGTGCTAAGGTGGTAAGCATCTGCTTCAAGAGCTAGGGAATCTTGTTCAGAAGATACCTTAAATAAATAACGGGAAACTAGCACATTCACCACGATAGACACTATCATTATGCCAATGCCGACATCGAGGAACTCCAAGGTTGTGCCGGCAATTAACCTTTTTATTGCCTCATATATGATTATCCCAGAAGCAACGAATATCAGTGCTCCTTCGGCTACACCGCTAACATTCTCTGCCTTGCCGTGACCATAAGGGTGTTCTTGGTCGGCTGGACTATCGGAAATCCGGACGGTAATAAAGGCAATAATAGCTGCGGCAAGGTCCATTAGGCTATGGACGGCTTCAGCAATGAGGCTGATGCTGCCT
>CAYHBC010000083.1:0-3855 GCA_964354775.1 uncultured Dehalococcoidales bacterium | reverse complement strand
GTAGTGCCCAGACCGAAAACGAAAACGGTCGCCGTGCCCTGCCATACACTGCCAAGTGAGGCAGCCCACAGCAGTATAGCCACTTCCAGCGGGCAGGGCGGCAACCCCCGCACGATGCCAATACCCAGTATGGACTGCCAGCGCAGCAGTTTCGCCTTAGTGGGGACTGCGGCCTCACCGTGATGATGACCCACATGAGTCAATTCCTTGCCCCTCAGCATAAAAAAGCCGAAGATTAAGGTAATCGCCCCCGCGGTAACTTCAAGAGGAGTTCTGACAACATCAAGCCATTTCACGCCGACATAGGAAAGGACAAACCCCATGGCGGTATCCGCCAGAGCCATCCCCAGACCATACAATACTACCAGGCCAACAGCGTGAGATAATTTCTCGCTAGCCCAGAAAACGAATAAGGAAATGACTGCCTTATCTTCGCAGGGCTCAAGGGTATGTGCCAGACCCACTAAGAAGGCAGCGGCCAGGCTAAAATTAACTAGGTCCATTACTTCTGGCAGCGAGAGCAAAGCCCTGAGAACTCCGAAAGGTGATGTTCGGTATGAAAGCCAAGGTTCCGGGCAAACTCGTTTTCCTCCTGGCATAAGCCCTGGTTGGCAAACTCCTGAATGGCTCCGCAGCGCTGGCAGACCATAAAGCGGTGGCAGCCTTCTTTATCGCCCAGGGTGCACTTCACAAACCCGCCGCTGGATAACAGCTTGTGAACTAAATTGAGGCTGCAAAACAGGTCGAGGGTGCGGTAGATAGTAACATGGTTTAAGCCTTTGCCCTGCTGTTGCAGGCGGCGCTGGATGTCGTAAGGCGAGAGCGGTCTCTGCGCCCTGGAAAGGACCTCAAGGACCTGCCGTCGGGGTCGGGTTACTTTATAGCCCCAGGATTGCAAAGTATGGATGGAGCTCTGAACCACAAGGGACATTATACAAAAATGCGGTTCTAATTGCAACAATGTTGCAATTGGGAAAGTGGCTAAAAAACCAGCCCCTCAAGCAATATCTCGGCGGCTTTTTTGTCCAGCGGCTGGTTGTTGTTGCCGCATTTCGGCGATTGGATGCAGGCGGGGCAGCCGTCGGAGCAGGGACATTCCTTAATTACCTTCAGGGTCGCCCGCCACAGCTCGGTGAGCATCTCAAACCCCTTCTCGGCAATGCCGGTGCCCCCGGGATGGGCGTCGTAGATGAAAATTTGCGCCTTGCCGGTATCGGGGTGGAGGGGAGTGGAGACGCCGCCGATGTCGTTGCGGTCGCAGAGGGCGAACAGGGGCAGTATGCCGATGGCGGCGTGCTCGCAGGCATGTAACCCGCCGTAGAAGTCGAGCCCCTCGCCGGCGAGCCTGCCGATTGCCTTCGGGGGCAGGTCAAACCACAAAGCCCGGGTGGAAAAGCTCTGGGGCGGTAAGTCAAGTGGCTCTTCCCCAATCACCTCCTCGGTGAACTGCCTTTTCTTCTTGAAGCCGGTTACCACGGTGGTGACATCTACATCCCCCAGATACACCTTTATGTCTTTATGCTTTTCCGTTTTGGCTACTTTCATAACCCTGATGTCGGTAAGCTCCCTCGCCTGGGTGTAGTAATCCACCGTGGTCGGCGCCGCTGTGGCGGTCCGGGTGCCCAGGTCAAGGTCAGCGATGAGGTAGGACTCGCCCTGGTGGAGATAGATGGCGCCGGGGTGTATCTGGGAGAAGGCGAAGCTTCCCTCCACCGTTTCCAGGAGGTGTCCCTGTGAAGCGTCAATGATGCTGTAATTTTTCGCCGAAGTCGCCCTGATGTTTACCTCCTGGGCGGGGTAGGTGATGGCGGGGACAAGATACCATTTATTATTGCTTTTTCTCAGCTTGCCCTCTTTTTCCAGCCCCTCCAGCTCCGCCCTGGCGTTAGCCCCGAAGAAGCTTTCCTCGCTCTCACTCAGGGGACTTTCCCAGGCGGCGCATAAGAGGTGGGGGGCGAGGATGTAAGGATTATCGGGGTTAATCAGGGCGTTATCAAAGTTCTTGCTGAAGAGGAAATCGGGATGGCGCATAATGTACTGGTCTAAGGGGTTGTCCTGGGCGATAAGGAAGCTCAGGGAGGTATCCCGGGTCCGTCCGCTGCGTCCTGCCTGCTGCCAGGCGCTGGCGATGCTGCCGGGGTAGCCGGTAAGCACGGTCGCCTCCAGGTCGCCGATGTCTATGCCCAGCTCCAGGGCGGTTGTGGCTACCAGACCGAGCAGCTCGCCGTTGAAGAACTGGCGTTCAATCTGGCGTCTGGTCTCGGCGAGGTAGCCGGCGCGGTAGGGGCTGATTCGGGAGCCTAAGTGGGGCGGCAGCTGCTGGCGGGTGTAGAGGTGGATGAGCTCGGTCAGCTTGCGGGTGCGGGTGAAGACCAGGCTGCGGATATTCCGGGTAATTAACTGGTGGAGGAGAAAGGATGCCTCGCTGTTGGGGCTGCGCCGGGTGCTCTTAGCCTCGTCGATAACCGGGGGGTTCCAGAAGGCGAAGTATTTTTCCCCGTGAGGCGAGCCGTCGTCGGAGATTACCTCAAAGGGCAGTCCTACCAGGTTCCGGGCATGCTCTCCGGGGTTGGCGATGGTTGCCGAGCAGCAGATAAACCGGGGGTCGGAGCCGTAACGGGCGCAGAGCCGCCTTAGCCTTCTCAGGACGTTGGCGGTATGGGAGCCGAAAACACCCCGGTAGATGTGGGCTTCGTCAATTATCACATAGCTGAGGTGGCGGAAGAGGCGAGCCCATGACTGATGATTGGGCAGTATGGCGAGGTGGAGCATATCGGGATTGGTGAGCACGACCCTCGCCTGTCGCTTTATTGCCGCCCTCTCCTCCTGGGGAGTATCGCCATCAAATGTTGCTATTGCCCCCTCGGGGAGAAAGTCGGGGCAGGCAAGTTCCTTCAGGCTGGCGAGCTGGTCCTGTGCCAGGGCTTTGGTGGGGAAGAGGTAGAGGGCGTGGCTGTTTTTAGCGGCTGAGGTCGCCTCTAGCGTGGCGAGATGGTAACACAGCGTTTTTCCGCTGGCGCTGGGCGTGGCTATCATCACATTCTTCCCCGCAAGGATGGCGCTCAGTGCCTTCACCTGGTGGTGGTAAAGGGAGGCTCTGCCCGAGGACTCCAGCCGGGCTTTAAGGGCCGGACTGAGGCTCAGCTCTTCCAGCTTGCCCGTGACGGCTTCCTGCGGGGGGATGTGCTCAACGTGGACCAGTTGCTGTTTATAGCCCGGAAGGCTCTTGAGGTGGTTAAGAAAAGCAGCAGCGTCCATCAGCCCGTTAAGGAGCTGAGAAAATGTCTATCCGGGAATTTAGCAGCTCCAGTTCGGGGTAATTCTGGGTGATAAACTTGATTGCGTGGGAGAGGGTCTCGTCGTCGTAGCTTCGGTGATTGCTGGCGCAGGTCAGTCCCAGGGTGGCGAGCTGCCAGGAATCGTGATTATCAACCTCGGCTGCGGAGATATTAAACTTGTTGTGCAGCCTGGTGGTGATGGACTTGACTACCCGCCGCTTTCCCTTAAGGGAGTGGTTCTCAGGAAGGCGGAGCTGTATCTGGCATACACCTACATTCATTTACCTAAGCCTCACGATACTCCCAAGCCAGTATCGGATACCTGCAACTGCAGAAAAGCATAAAATTGCCAGAAGCAGGCAAACCCAGCTCCCCAAAAATATAGCTACTACCAATAGAAGAAGGCCAAGAATAGCAAGTCCAAACTGCAGTAGTGTTCCTATTGTACCCCTAAGAAAGTCCTTCATCTTTCCCTCCAAGCATTCCTAAAATTAGGGATGCTTTTTGTCTTGTTACTATATTTTAACCTTAATAGTCTATTTTGGACTATCTTCAGTAGACAGATTATCTGAATGGA
>CAYHBC010000082.1:0-4046 GCA_964354775.1 uncultured Dehalococcoidales bacterium | reverse complement strand
GCAATATCGGGATGAGATAGAGCACCTAAAGACTTTACCTCCTTATGATAATGAATATGTTCTTTGGAAGAACAGGGTCTATGTAGTCTCGAAGGATACATTTGGATTTAACTCAGATGAATATGGGTGGTTGCATCCTCTTCCTGTCGTAAAAATAGGCGAGTGGACAGAGGAAGAATTGCAGGAGCGATATCCCAAAGATTTGGCAAAATGCGAACTAGGAATCACAGCAATCTTGCAGAAATATGAAATATTAGGGGTTGATGATGCAAAGCCTTCTCTTAAAACAGGGCAAAAAGATACAGCTAAATCACCTATCCAGCTATTTGATTCGCTACAATTTCACCCAAAGGTTGTTGGAGCCAGTAGGTCTTTATTTGAAACTGGGCATTATGCCCAAGCCATTTTTGAGGCGTTTAAAGCCGTTGAGAATTTCGTTCAGGATAAGTCAAGATTAACTCTATATGGTACAAATCTCATGGAAACAGTATTTAATGAAGAAAATCCAATTATTAAAGTACCAGAGGCTGGCTATTACGATAAAGATGTCCAAAGAGGATTCAAACATCTTTTTATTGGAGCTGCACAAGGCATAAGAAATCCTAAAGCCCACAAAGAAATTATTCAGAAAGACCCGTATATTACTCTTCAGTATTTAGGATTTGCCAGTTTTCTGTTAAAAAGGATTGATTACTGGGAAGCAGGTGTCTCGTAAATGACCAAGCCATCTAAAGTCCTGGTGATTGGCTCGGGGCCCATAATTATCGGGCAGGCGGCGGAGTTTGACTACTCCGGCACCCAGGCGTGCCGGGCGCTGCGGGAGGAGGGCGTCACCACCGTCCTGGTGAACTCCAACCCCGCCACCATTATGACCGACGAGGGCATCGCCGACATCGTCTATATTGAGCCGCTCACCGTGGAGGTCCTCTCCCGCATAATTGAGCGGGAGCGCCCCGACGGCTTGCTGCCCACCCTCGGGGGGCAGACGGGGCTGAATTTAGCCGTGGAGCTGGCTGATGCCGGCGTGCTGGACAAATACCGGGTGAGGATGCTGGGCACGCCGGTAGAGACGATAAAGAAGGCTGAGGAGAGGTCGTTATTCAAGCAGCTTTTAGTTGACATCGGCGAGCCTGTGCCTCAGAGCGCCACGGTGAAATCGGTTGAGGAGGCTAAGAAGCTGGTGGAGTCCATCGGCTTACCGCTCATCATCCGTCCTTCCTACACCCTGGGCGGCACCGGCGGTGGCATAGCTTACACCGTGGAGGAGCTGGAAAAAATAGTCGCCAACGGGCTGGACAGCAGCATGAGCCATGAAGTCCTGGTGGAGAAGTGCCTCCTCGGCTGGAAGGAAATTGAATATGAGGTCATGCGGGATGCCGCCGATAACTGCATCACCGTGTGCAATATGGAGAACCTTGACCCTATGGGGGTGCATACCGGCGACAGCATCGTGGTGGCTCCCAGCCAGACGCTTACCGACAAGGAGTACCAGATGCTCCGCTCGGCGAGCCTCAGGATTATCCGGGCTCTGGGCATTGAAGGCGGCTGCAACATCCAGTTTGCCCTCACCCCTCATCCCGTGGTCGCCAAAAAGTGGGCTCCCGACCAGAAAGAGGTTGCCTCCAGCCAGTATTATGTAATTGAGGTCAACCCCCGGGTCAGCCGCAGCTCGGCTCTCGCCAGCAAAGCCACCGGCTACCCCATTGCCCGTGTGGCAGCCAAGATAGCCATCGGCAGGAGGCTTGACGAGATACCCAACCGGGTTACCGGCAAGACGCTGGCTTCCTTCGAGCCTGCCCTGGACTACTGCGTGGTCAAAATTCCCCGGTGGCCCTTTGATAAATTTGCCTCAGGCGATAGGCAGGTCGGCACCCAGATGAAAGCCACCGGTGAGGTGATGGCGATTGGGAGGAGTTTTGAGGCGGCGCTGCAGAAGGCGGTGCGCTCCCTGGAGTTCAGCAAGCGGACGCTCCTGTGGGAGGACTCCCGGTGGAGAAAGGGGAGAGGGCTTGGTGCTTATCCCCTTCATCCCAACGACCTGAGGCTCTGGGCGATGGTGGCGGCGCTGAGGAGGAAGGCTGCGCCTGAGGAGCTTTCCCGTCGCACGGGAATAGACCCCTGGTTTATCTACAAGCTCAAGAACATCGTGGCTCTGGAGCAGAGGCTGCTCTCCGAGCCGTTGAAGCCCGAGCTTCTCCGGGAAGCCAAGAGGCTCGGTTTCTCCGATGAGCAGATTGGCACTCTAGCCGACAGGCTGCCGGAGCAGGTGAGGCAGTCGCGCAAGGAGTGGGACATCCGCCCGGTGTATAAGATGGTGGATACCTGCGCTGCGGAGTTTGATGCCGAGACCCCCTATTTTTACAGCACTTATGAAGAAGAGAACGAGGCTGAGCCCCTGGAGGGCAAGACGGCTCTAATCATCGGGAGCGGACCAATCCGCATCGGGCAGGGGATTGAGTTTGATTACTGCTGTGTCCACTCCGCCTGGGCGCTTCAGGACGTGGGAGTGAAGAGCATCCTGATTAATTCTAATCCCGAGACGGTCTCCACCGATTTTGATACCAGCGACCGCCTTTATTTTGAAGCTCTGGACGAGGAAAGCATCAGGGATGTGCTGGAAAATGAAGGAGAGGTTACCCCGCCCGCTATCGTCCAATTTGGAGGGCAAACCGCCCTTAATATGGTCGAGCCGCTGGCGCGCAACAACCTGCCCATACTCGGCTCCGGCGCCGAGACGATAGATATAGCCGAAGACCGCCGCCGCTTCGAGGACTTCCTGGACCGGCTGGGCATTCTCCAGCCGCCGGGAGCCGGCGTGGTGTCTGTTGAAGAAGCGTTAAATGTCTCCCGCACCCTGGGCTATCCCCTCCTGGTGCGTCCCAGCTATGTCCTCGGCGGCAGGGCTATGGAGATTGTCCATAACGAGACGGAGTTGATTCGCTACCTGACCGAAGCTCTGGAGCTCAATAGCCAGCACCCTGTCCTTATTGATAAATACCTCCAGGGCAAGGAGGTCGAGGTGGACGCCGTTTGCGACGGGGAGAGGGTGCTTATCCCGGGCATAATGGAGCATATTGAGCGAGCTGGGGTGCACAGCGGCGACGCCGTGGCTATCTATCCCGGGGTTAATCTAACCGAGGAAGAGGTAAACGCCATGGTGGACTACACCACCCGGATTGGGCTGGAGCTTCAGGTCAAGGGGCTGATGAATGTCCAGATGCTGATTATGAGCGAGAACGGGCATTCCGCGGTGTATGTTTTCGAGGTGAACCCCCGAGCCAGCAGGACTGTGCCTTTTATCTCCAAGGTGACCGGTGTTCCTCTGGTGCAGATTGCGGTGAAGGTGATGACAGGCATCAGCCTTGCCGAGCAGGGTTATAGCGGGGGATTATGGAAGAGGCAAAAGCTGGTGGGCATAAAAGCTCCCGTTTTCTCTATGTCCAAGCTGACCGGGGTGGACAATTATCTCGGACCGGAGATGAAGTCCACCGGCGAGGTAATGGGGGTTGATTATACCCTGGAGGCAGCCCTGGTAAAGGCGCTTTTAGCCGCCGGGCTGATGCTGCCCCGGGGTGGCGGCTTGTTACTGAGCATCGCTGACAGGGATAAAGCCGAGTCCCTCCCCCTGGTTAGAAAGCTGCACTCGCTTAAATACGGGCTTTATGCCACCGAAGGCACCGCGGCGATGATTGAGGCGATAGAGCTTCCCGTGAAAATGGTGACCAAGAAGCTGAGCGAGGGGCATCCCAATGTAATTGATGTGATTCAGGATAATTCCGTGGTGGGGGTTATCAACACCGTTACCGGGGGGCGGCTGTCGTTGAAGGACGGGTTTAATATCCGGCGCGCCGCTGCCGAAAAGAGGATACCCTGTTTTACCTCGCTGGACACCGCCCGGGTGGTCGTGGAGGCAATGAGCGGTGTCAGCCAGAGTTTCAACGTCCAGCCGCTGGGGGAATACCTGAGGAGAACCCCGAAATCCCCATGACCTCAAAATTGAACAACCTATCCCCAGAAAAAGAGAGGAGGAGCTTTGCCCCCTCTCT
>CAYHBC010000081.1:0-4138 GCA_964354775.1 uncultured Dehalococcoidales bacterium | reverse complement strand
TGAGGCGGCGGCGGTAGCCGGGCTCGCCAGGTATATCTCGGCTTCAGGACTGCCCATCCGCCCCTTGAAGTTGCGGTTGGCGGTGGAAAGACAGACCTCACCATCCCCCAGCACTCCCTGGTGCAGACCGAGGCAGGCGGCACAGCCCGGAGGCAGGATAACCGCCCCGGACTCCACCAGGCTACGGATATAGCCTTTCTCCATAGCCTCCAGGAGCACCTCGCGGGAAGCCGGGGCGACCAGTAGCCGGGTCCCGGGATGCCCCTTCCTGCCCCGTAGAATGCCGGCGGCTATGGCTAAGTCCTCAACTCGCCCGTTAGTGCAGGTGCCGATGAACACCTGCTGGACTTTAATTCCCTTTGCCTTGCTTACCGGGCGGACGTTGTCCACGGCGTGGGGGAAGGAGACCATCGGCTCAAGCCGGGACAGGTTTACCGATATAGTTCGCTCGTAGCTGGCATCGCCATCGGGATAGAGCGGTCTATAGCTGTCGCCTCTCCCCCGGGCGGAAAGAAAGCCCTGAGTGACCTCGTCGCCGGGAAACAAGCCGACTTTAGCGCCGGCTTCCACAGCCATATTAGCCAGGGTAAGGCGCTCCGACATCGTCAGCCGGGCTAGGGACCCGCCTCCGAACTCCAGCGCCTTATAGGTAGCGCCGCCGGCGCCAAGCTGACCGACGAGGTATAAGGCGGCGTCCTTGGCATAGACCTCTTGGGGGAAGGAGCCGGCGAGGTCGACCCGGAAAGTCTCGGGGACGCGGAACCAGGTCCTGCCCAGCGCCATAGCCACGGCGATATCGCTGGAGCCCATTCCCGTGGCGAAGGCACCCAGCGCCCCGGCGGTAACGGTGTGGGAATCAGCGCCCACGATGATGTCCCCCGGAGCGGCAAAACGCTCCGCCACCAGCTGGTGGCATATCCCGCTCCCCAGGGGGTAAATATGGCATTTTGTCCTCTTAGCGAAGCGGCGCAAGAGCACATGGTCGTTAGAAATCTGACGGGCGGGGCTGGGGGCGGCGTGGTCCAGGAAAATCACCGTCTTCTCCGGCTCAACCACCGCCTTAAAGCCGATTTCCTCAAACTGCCTTATGGCTAGCGGTCCCGTGGTGTCCTGGAGGAACACCAGGTCCACCGGGGCAACCACGATTTCGCCCGACTTAGCCTCGGTCTGCGATTTAGCGGTCAGGATTTTTTCGGCTAAAGTTTTCCCCATTAGCTATCACAACGGGATATTGCTATGCTTCTTGGGGGGATTTATAACCTGCTTGTTTTTGAGCATCTCCAGGGCTTTGATGATTTTGGGGCGCGTCTGGCGGGGGTCAATGACATCATCAATATAGCCCCGGGATGCGGCTATATAGGGGTTGGCGAATTTGTCCCGGTATTCAGTAATCAGCTTTTGCCTGGTTTCCTCGGGCTTTTCCGAGCTGGCTATCTCGCTGCGGTAAACGATGCTGGTCGCTCCCTCGGGTCCCATCACCGCAATCTCCGCTGTGGGCCAGGCATAGCAGATGTCCCCCCGCAATCCCTTGCTGCTCATCGCCACATATGCTCCCCCGTACGCCTTGCGGATAATTACGCTTACCTTGGGCACAGTCGCCTCAGCGTAAGCGAAGAGGAGCTTGGCTCCGTGCCGGATAATGCCCCGAAATTCCTGGTCCGTTCCCGGCATATACCCCGGCACGTCAACGAAGGTAACCAGCGGGATGTTGAAGCAGTCGCAGAAGCGGACGAATCTCGCTGCCTTGTCCGAGGCATCAATATCCAGGACTCCGGCTAAATAGAGGGGCTGCTGGGCTAAAATGCCCACGCTCTGCCCCCCCAACCGGGCAAAGCCCACGATGAAGTTGGGGGCAAACCTCTGGTGGACCTCCATAAGGTCGCCGTTGTCCACCACCCTGGTTATCACCTGCTTCATATCGTAAGGCTTGCTGGGACTCTCCGGCACAATGCTGAGCAATTTCTTATCCTGGCGTTCCGGGTCATCGCCGGTCTCTTCAACGGGAGGGAGCTCCCGGCAGCTCCGGGGGAGAAAGCTCAGCAATTTTCGCACCAGTAGAAAACACTCCTCCTCAGCATCAACGGCGAAATGAGCATTTCCGCTCTTAGTGGCGTTCACCATGGCGCCACCCAGCTCCTCCAGGCTGATTTCCTCCCCGGTTACCGTTTTAACTACCTCGGGACCGGTGATATAGCTCTGTCCTATCCCCCGGACCATAAACACGAAATCGGTTATCGCCGGCGAGTAGACCGCGCCTCCGGCGGTGGGACCGGCAATGACCGAAATCTGGGGGACGGTGCCCGAATAGATGGTGTTGCGGGTAAAGATTTCGCCGTAGCCCTTAAGGCTATCGGCTCCCTCCTGGATGCGCGCTCCCCCGGAGTCCAGTATGCCCACGAGGGGCGCACCGGTGGTGGCGGCTAAGTCCATTACCTTGCAAATCTTGCCCGCAGCCGCCTCCGACAGTGAACCACCGAGAACGGTGAAGTCCTGGGAGAAGGCGTAAACCAGCCGTCCGTTGACCTTCCCGCAGCCGATGACCACCGAGTCGCCGGGGAACTTCTGCTCCGCCATGCCAAAATCGGCGCAGCGGTGGGTGACGAAGGGGTCTATCTCCTCAAAGCTCCCCGGGTCAAAGAGGAGGTCAAGGCGCTCCCTGGCGGTCAGCTTTCCCTTGCCGTGCTGGGCTTCAATGCGCTTTGCCCCTCCTCCCTGCCTTCCCTTCTCCCTGAGCTCGTTCAACTGCGCTAACCTTCGCTCCATATCCATCGTCGTCCTTCCTTTAACTAACGGATTGCTATTTTAGTTACTTCCTTTGCTATAATCAACAGCAATGGCTGATTATCATACCACTCCCGGGGCGGCGGAGCTTGCCCCCACCCGCTGCGGCAGGGCTGTTTTTCACTGGGGGAGGCGGACCTACATCATGGGAATTTTAAACCTTTCCCCCGACTCCTTTTCCGGCGACGGGGTGGAGGATGCCGGCGCAGCGCTGCTTAAGGCAAGGCAGATGGCTGCCGACGGGGCGGATATAATTGATGTCGGCGGAGAGTCCACCCGCCCCGGCGCTATTCCTCTCTCCGCAGAAGAGGAACTACGCCGCGTAATCCCCGTGGTGGAAAAGCTGCACCGGGAGCTGTCAATACCGCTAAGCGTGGATACCTACAAGCTCGAGGTGGCTCGCCAGGCGGTAGACTCCGGCGCCAGGATGATAAACGACATCTGGGGGTTGAAGAAGGAGCCCCGGCTGGCGGAGCTGGCGGCGCAGCGGAAAATACCCCTCATACTGATGAGCAACCAGCGCGATGTCTCCCCCCGCCACGACGCCGATTTCCCCGACATCCTCTCCGTGGTCATCGCCGACCTGCGCCACTCTATGGAGCAGGCTCTCGCCTCAGGCGTGCCCCGGGAAAATATCATCGTTGACCCCGGCATCGGCTTCGGCAAGACGCAGGAGCAAAATCTCGACCTCCTGCGGCGGCTGGAGGAGCTCAAGACGCTGGGCCGACCAATACTCTTAGGCAGCTCCCGCAAATCGGTAATCGGCTGGGTGCTTGACCTGACCCCGGAGCAGAGGAAAGAGGGAAAGGCGTTCCTTCCCCCCGCCAACCCCCGCCTGGAGGGGACCGCGGCTACCATCGCCCTGGGAATCGCCAGGGGCGTGGATATGGTCAGGGTGCACGATGTCAGGGAGATGGCACGGGTGTGCCGGATGAGCGACGCTCTGGTCCGAGGAGGGTGGTAAACTGGCTACCGCTTATCTCTGCCTCGGCTCAAACCTGGGAGACCGGGAGGCGAACCTGAGTCAGGCTCTGCTGCTGCTTTCCCCAGGGGGCATCGTTAAAAAGCTCTCCTCCATTTACCAGACCAGGCCCCTAGGCTATGAGGAGCAGCCGATGTTCCTTAATATGACCTGCCAGGTCGCCACTTCCCTGGAACCCCGGGAGCTTCTCCGGCTGGTCAAGGACATTGAGGCAAAGATGGGACGGAAGCCCGGCTTTCCCAACTTCCCCCGCATCATTGATATAGATATACTTTTCTACAACGCCCGGATTATCAAAACTGAGGAGTTGACCATACCCCATCCCCGGCTGGCGGAAAGAGCCTTTGTGCTTATACCGCTCTCCGAGATTGCTCC
>CAYHBC010000080.1:0-4595 GCA_964354775.1 uncultured Dehalococcoidales bacterium | reverse complement strand
CCCTGCTGTCATTGCGAGGGCTGAAAGCCCGAAGCAATCTCCAACCCCCGAAGCAAGCCTGGTGGGGCGCTCAATGGTCACGGCTCACGCCCGGCGCATTCCCGTGGAGTGCATCGTCCGGGGCTACATTTCCGGCTCAGCCTGGACGGAATACAAGCAGAGCGGCAGGGTCGGCGGCATCCCCCTGCCTTCAGGTATGGAGGAAAGCCAGGAGCTCCCCCAGCCCCTGTTCACCCCCACCACCAAGAGCGATACGGAGCATGACCGCCCCCTCACCGGGGATGATGTGAAGGAGCTCGGCATCGGGCGCCTGATGCCCCAGATGGAGGAGAAGAGCCGGCTCATTTACCATTTTGCCCGGGACTTCGCCGCTGCCAGAGGCATCATCATCGCCGACACCAAGTTTGAGTTCGGTCTCATTGACGGCAAGCTGTCGCTCATTGACGAGCTGCTGACGCCGGACTCCAGCCGCTTCTGGGACTCCCGCCGCTACCAGCCGGGCAAGCCCCAGCAGAGCCTGGACAAGCAGCCGGTCCGCGACTGGCTCCTGGCTTCAGGATGGGACCAGAATTCTCCCCCGCCGCCGCTGCCCCCCGAGGTAGTCCGGGCTACCACCAAGCGCTACCTCAAGATTTATAGCCTGTTCACGGGGTAGTAGAATTAAGAGGGTGTCCCTGTAGCTCAATCGGACAGAGCGGCTGCCTATTAATTCCCGGTCAGGCGTCCCCAACCAATTAACGCCGCTTTTTCGGCTTTGACTTGAAGCTAACGGACAATGACGGGGTAATGCCTGAGCATCGGCAAGCCAAAGGTTATCAGCGAAGCCCCGGGGCGTCCCAGCGCATAGTCTTTACAACGAACTTCTCCATCTATATAATTGAGGGATTGCAAAGCGATGCTATAGCCCTGGGGGACGAAAATATGGAGGGATTATGGAAGAGCGCTTAGCAAAGATTTTCTCCGTTCATAAAGAAAGTGGGACTGGCAAGCTGATTCCGATTTTGCAAGAAATTCAGGCAGAGTTTGGCTATCTTCCTGAAGAGGCACTGGTTAAGGTTGCTGAGTTTGTCCATATATCTGAAAGCAAAGTCTTTGGTGTGGCATCCTTCTATACCCAATTTCGTTTCACCCCGACGGGTAAAATCCGAGTCACGGTATGCCGGGGAACAGCCTGTCATGTGCGTGGCGGCGCCCGCATCCTCCGGGAAGTAGAAAAACATCTGGATATCAGGGCTGGGGAAAGTACCCCGGACCTTGAATACTGCCTGGAGACAGCGGCTTGCTTTGGCGCTTGTGCCCTGGCACCAGTTGTGATTATCAACGGCAAGGTGCATGGGAGAATGACACCCACCAAGGCAAAGGAGATGCTAAACAAGGAGACACAGTGAGCTTCGAAGAAATCAAGAGCCAGGCTATATTGCAATGGAAAGCAATGCAGCAAAACGAGCGTGTTCGCATTCTGATTGGCATGGGAACTTGTGGGCAAGCAGCAGGTGCCGAAGATGTGCTTGGCGCTCTTAATCAAGGATTAGCCGAGCGGCATATTCAAGCTGAAATTCTTCAGGTTGGTTGTATCGGGCTTTGCTACGCTGAGCCCTTGATTGAGGTGGTTAAGCCAGGCAAACCGAGCATTTTCTACGGTAACCTTACTCCTGAGCTTGTGGCTGAAATCATCAAGGACTATCTAATTGCTGATAACCCGCGCCCCGACTTAGCTCTTGGCACTCGTGGCGAAGGAGCTCTGGAGGGCATCCCCAGGCTCTTTGATTTGCCGGTGCTCAAGCCTCAAGTGCGCATCTCTCTACGCAATTGCGGGAACATCGACCCCGAGAATATTAACCACTATATTGCTAATGGTGGCTACGAGGGCTTAGCCAGAGCGCTAAAAATGAACCCTCAAGAAGTAATTGATGAGGTCAAGAAATCGGGACTGCGGGGGCGTGGCGGCGCTGGTTTCCTCACTGGAATCAAATGGCAATTCTGCCATGACGCCCCCGGCGATATTAAATACATAATATGCAACGCTGACGAAGGTGACCCGGGAGCATTCATGGACAGGGCACTTCTTGAAAGCGACCCGCACGCTGTACTGGAAGGAATGCTGATTGGTGCTTATGCTATTGGTGCTGCCCAAGGTTATATCTATTGCCGGGCAGAGTATCCCCTCGCCCTGGAACGCATCAGGATTGCTCTAAGGCAAATGGAGAAATATCAACTCATTGGCGACAATATTTTGGGCTCCGATTTCAGTTTCCATCTCCAGATAAAGGAGGGAGCCGGTGCTTTTGTCTGCGGTGAGGAGACGGCAATGATGGCTTCCCTTGAAGGCAATCGGGGGATGCCTCGCTCCCGACCTCCCTTTCCTGCCCAGTTTGGCTTGTGGGGAAAGCCAACAAATATCAATAATGTGGAAACATGGGGCAATGTCTCCGCTATTCTCCTGAGAGGTGCCCAGTGGTATGCCGGCTATGGCACTGAAAAAAGCAAGGGCACCAAGAATTTTTCCCTGGCGGGTAAAATCGCCCGCACTGGTCTTATTGAGGTGCCGATGGGAATCACCCTGGGTGAGATTGTCTATGACATCGGTGGAGGCATTCCTGGAGGGAAACGCCTCAAGGCGGTTCAGACTGGAGGACCATCGGGTGGCTTCATACCAGCAAATTTGATAGACCTGCCAGTTGACTATGAATCCCTGACTGCGGCAGGGTCAATTATGGGCTCCGGGGGTATGGTAGTGATAGATGAGGATACCTGTATGGTGGACATGACACGATTTTTCCTCTCCTTTACCCAGGCTGAGTCCTGCGGCAAATGCATCCCCTGTCGCTGGGGCACTAAACAGATGCTGGACATACTGGAGGATATAGCCAGTGGAAGAGGTAGACCCGATGATATTGAACTGCTACAAGAGTTAGCCGAATCGGTCAAAGATGGTTCCTTATGCGGTTTAGGGCAAACTGCTCCTAACCCGGTGCTTACCAGCATCCGCTACTTCCGTGACGAGTATGAGGAGCACATAGCTAAAAAACGCTGCCCGTCGTTATATTGTCAGGCTCTTATTTCTTACTATATCCTTCCCGACAAATGTGAGGGATGCATGATTTGTGCCAGGAACTGTCCAGTGCAGGCAATTGAAGGCGGTAAACGGATGGTGCATATTATTGACCAGGATAAGTGTCTCAAGTGTGGAACCTGTTTGGATGTTTGCCCCTCCAAGTTTAATGCGGTAGTCAAAGTTTCCGGGGAGCCTGTAGTCGTTCCGGAGAAACCTGTTCCCGTAGCCGCTAAGGAAGATGCCAGATGAGGACAAGCACTCCAGCAAAAGCAAAGGGAACGAAGACGGATACCATCAAGCTGACCATTAATGGTCGCCAGAGCATAGCCAAAAAGGGAGCCACCGTGCTGGAAGCGGCGCTTGGCGCCGGCATCTATATCCCCACGCTGTGTTACGACCCCGACCTCAAGCCTTACGGAGGTTGCCGTCTCTGCGTGGTTGAAATAGAAGGGATGCGGGGCCTGGCTAGCTCCTGTACCACACCGGCAACCGATGGTATGGTGGTGCACACCGATACGCCAAAGGTAAATCAATCACGCCGTATCACTATGGAGCTTATCAGCGCCAATCATCACGGCGATTGCCTTGCCTGCGTCAAAAACCAGGACTGTGAGCTGCTTAAAGTTGCCCGGTATCTGGGCGTAGAGCAGAACCGTGTTGAGCGACTACGAAAGGGCACTCAGGTACTTTCTGTGGATAAAAGCCATCCCGCCTTTATCCGCGACTTGAATAAATGTATCCTCTGCGCCAAGTGTGTGCGGGCTTGCAACGAAATAGCCTGTGTTGATGCCATTGACATCGCCTTCCGGGGCAACTCGGCAAGAATAGCCACCTTTGGTGATAAACCGATTGCCCAGTCCATTTGTAAGTCTTGTGGTGAATGTGTTATGCGCTGTCCTACCGGAGCACTGGTGCCTAAATGGGAAAAGCCACCTGCCGAAGAGGTTAAGACCATCTGCCCCTATTGTGGGGTTGGCTGCTCCATCTACTTAGGTGTCAGGGATAATAAGATTGTTTCTCTGCGCGGCGACCCCGAGGGTCCGGCGAACCGGGGTAGTCTGTGCGTTAAGGGACGCTGGGGATATGATTTTCTAAGCCATCCCGAAAGATTAACCACGCCTCTTGTCCGATTGCCTGGCGTTCCCCGCGGCGCAGGGCAGGATGGGAAAGTGCCCGAGGTCTTCCGCGAGGCTAGCTGGGATGAGGCTCTAGAACTGACCGCCACTAAGCTCCTTGGACTCAAGCAGGCTCGGGGAGCAGATAGCATCGCTGCCTTGAGTTCAGCCAAGTGCACCAATGAAGATAACTATGTTATGCAGAAATTCGTCCGTGCGGTGATAGGGACTAACAACATTGACCATTGTGCCCGATTATGCCACGCCTCTACTGTGGTTGGGGGAATTGCTGCTTTCGGTCAAGGGGCAATGAGCAACTCTTATTCCGATTTTGGGAAAACGGAGCTTTTCTTCGTCATCGGCTCTAACACCACCGAATGTCATCCCATTATTGGCTCGATAATCAAGAGAAGAGTCAGGTTTGG
>CAYHBC010000079.1:0-4656 GCA_964354775.1 uncultured Dehalococcoidales bacterium | reverse complement strand
TTGATTAGGGGCAGGACGGGCTCAAGCTCCCGGTAGTAGCAGTGGTGAGGCACCAGCAGTTCCTCGCCCAGGGTTTTCCCCAGCCGGGGATAGTATTTATTCAGGATTTTGGGGTTGTCGTCTATCCCGAAGACCCGCCGCACCAGCGAATAGCCGTTGGTGTGTAGTCCCGACGAGGGCAGTCCGAGGACGGCATCGCCGGGAGCGATGGAGTTGCCATCAATGATGTTTCTTTTTTCCACCACCCCGATGATGAAGCCCACCAGGTCATAGACTTCCGGCAGGTAGATACCGGGCATCTCTGCGGTCTCCCCGCCGACGAGGGAGCAGTTGACCTCTTTACAGGCGTGGACTATGCCGCTGACGATGTCCTCTACCTGCTGGGGGAGGAGCTTAGCCATGGCGATATAGTCGAGAAAGAAAAGCGGGGAAGCACCGCAGCAGAGAATATCGTTAACGCAGTGGTTGACGATGTCAATGCCCACGGTGTCGTTTCGGCCGAGGAGGGCGGCGATTTTGAGCTTTGTGCCCACGCCGTCAACGCTGGAGACCAGCACGGGCTGTTCATATTTTTGGAGCTGGAACATGCTACCGAAGGAGCCGAAATTTAACACTCCGGGTTGAAAGGTAGCCCGGGCTTGTCGGGCGATGGTTTTTTTAATCTTGCTGGCTGCCCCGATGTCGACGCCAGCGCGAGTATAGCTTTGTTTATTTCTGGCTGGCAATCATTTCCTCTTCAAGGGCAAGCTTATCCATTCCCATTTGCACCGGGAGAGGATAGTCGCCGGTAAAGCAAGCAAGACAGAAGACATCCCGGGGCAGCCCCACGGATTTAATCAAGCCATTGAGGCTGAGGTAGCCCAGCGAATCAGCGCCGAGGTAGTCTCTGATTTCGGGGATGTCTTTCTGGGCGGCAATAAGCTCCCACTCCCGGGCCATATCCACGCCCAGGAAGCAGGGATGGCGAATCGGGGGGGCGCAGATACGGAGGTGGACTTCCCGGGCACCGGCTTTGCGGAGCAAGCTGACCACATGGGGGGTGGTGGTGCCGCGAACGATGCTGTCGTCAACCACCACCAGGCGCTTCCCGCCGATAATCTCGGTAAGGGGGTTGAACTTCAGCTGGACGCCGAGCTCCCTCAGTCTCTGGTCGGGCTCAATAAAGGTGCGTCCCACATAGCGGTTTTTAAGCAGCCCTTCGCAGAAGGGGATGCCTGAGGCATTGGCGTAGCCGCTGCCGGCAGCGGTGGCGGAGTCGGGGACGCCCATGACCAGGTCGGCGCCAACGGGGTATTCCTGGGCGAGCATCTCGCCCATGGCTTGCCTTGCCTTGTAAAGCAGCTTGCCTTCAAGAACGCTGTCGGGTCGGGCAAAGTAAATATACTCAAAGATACACATCGCCTTCTTGCTCTCTCCCTTCTTAAAGCTCTTCATCCCCTCCCGGTCAATAATCACGATTTCCCCCGGTTCTATGTCCCGTAAGAACTGCGCCCCAGTATGGTCCAGGGCGCAGCTTTCCGAGGCAATGACCCAGCCGTTATCAATGGTGCCCAGACAAAGAGGGCGCACCCCCAGAGGGTCACGGACTCCGATAAGGTTGTCCGGGGTCATAATCGTCAGGGAATAAGCTCCTTGAAGACGGACCATAGCGTGCCTGAGCCTTTCCTCCCAGCTCTTGCCGGGGGAGGCTAAAATCAGGTTGGCAATCACCTCGGAATCGGTGGAGCTCTCAAAGCTGTAGCCGCTGTTTTGAAGCTCGTCGCGGAGAGGCTGGGCGTTAATGATATTGCCGTTATGCGCCAAAGCAAGGGTCAGATTTTCGGCTCTGGCGATGACGGGTTGAGCATTGGCGGGCTTGCTTGAACCGGTGGTGGAATAGCGGTTATGCCCGATGCCGATATGTCCTTTGAGCAGGGCAAGGTCATTTTCGGTGAAAACCTGGGAGACCAGCCCCATTTTCTTATGGAGCTTTATTTCGCCGCCGTCGGTGACGGCGATGCCGGCGCTTTCCTGTCCCCGGTGCTGGAGGGCAAAAAGGGCAAAAAAGATAAGCCGAGCTATATCTATTTCGGAAGAGTAAACCCCGAAGACGCCACAGCTCTCGCGCAGCACTTTCTTGCTCAGATTATAATTCAGTTTGCTTTCTGAAGTCAAACAAGCAGCATAGAGACCGTTGGCTAACTCAAATGGGATTACTAAACACCTTCTGGCATAGCGGGCAGTTTTATCTCCCCCCAAAAAGGTGTTGCTCTTTTCGGTTGCTTTTCGTATAATAGCCCTTTATACTTTAAGGTGATATTTTAAGGGAAAAATGACCACGGGAAAAAAAGAAGAGCTTATCGCCCAGTTTAAGGCTAGTGAGAAGGACACCGGCTCTGCGGGAGTCCAGGTGGCGTTGCTTACCGAGAGGATAAAACAGCTAACGGAACATCTCGCCGGGCATTCTCAGGACCAGTCCTCCCGCCGCGCCATGATGAAATTAATCGGACAGCGCAAGCGATTTCTAACTTATCTCAGCAAGAGGAGCCCCGAGCAATACCGTTCGCTCATCGCCCAGTTGGGTTTAAGAAAATAGCATGTCTTACACAGTGGAGCGGGTAATAGCCGATAGAAGTCTTATTGTTGAAGCCGGGAAGCTCGCCCAGCAAGCCGGTGGCTCGGTTACTGTTCGCTATGGGAACACCGTTACCCTGGTTACCGTTTGTGCTAAGAGCGAGCCGGAAGAGGAGGAAAGGGACTTTGCGCCCCTGACGGTGGACTATGAAGAAAAACTCTATGCTGCGGGTAAAATACCGGGGAGCTTTATCCGGCGGGAAGGCCGACCCAGCGAAGAGGCGATATTAAATTGTCGGCTTATTGACCGCTCTTTACGACCGCTTCTCTCCAAAGAGTTCGGGCACGAGACGCAGGTCGTCGCCGTGGTGCTCTCGGCGGACAAGGAGAATAATCCCAATACCTGTGCTCTTATCGGCGCTTCAACGGCTCTGGCTATCTCGGATATTCCCTTTCATGGACCGGTCTCGGCAGTCCATGTTGGCTATCTGGATGATAAGCTGGTGCTGAATCCCCGCTCCAGCCAGATGGGAGAGAGCTTGTTTGATGTGGTTGTTGCCAGCACCAGGGGGGCGGTGATAATGGTGGAAGCCGGGGCTAAGGAAGCCCCGGAGGAGCTCCTGGTAGAGGCAATTAAATTCGGGCATGAGGCTAATCAGGGGATAATTGACCTTCAGGAAGAACTGGTCCGGACCTGCGGCAAGGCAAAGAAGGAGCTCCCGGTAGTCGAGATTGCCCCGGAGCTGTCAGCTCAGGTTTCCTCGTTAATTGGCGATAAATTAAGGCAAGTCCTGGAGCAGACGAAGGAGAAGACAGAGCGGGAGCAAGCCCTGGAGGAGCTTAGAGCGGAGTTGAAGCAGAAGCTGGTTGACTCCTTCGCCGAGAAAGAAATCAGGCTCGCCCTGGAAGCCGAGCTTAAAGCAGCGGTAAGGAAGATGATTCTGGAGAAAAGGCGGCACCTGGATGGGCGTCAAGCCGATGAAATCCGCCCCATCAACAGCGAGGTGGGTCTTTTGCCCTGCGTTCATGGGTCGGGCCTGTTTATCCGGGGGGCGACGCAGGTATTGACGGTTACTACCCTGGGGTCCATCAGGCAGGAGCAACTGCTGGATGGTCTGGGACTGGAGGAAACGAAGAGATTCATGCACCACTATAACTTTCCGCCCTTCTCCACGGGAGAGGTGAAGCGAATAGGAACGCCGGGGAGGCGAGAGATTGGGCATGGCGCCCTGGTGGAGCGGGCGATTGCTCCGATATTGCCGGGAGAGGAGGAGTTCCCCTATGCTCTCCGTTTAGTCTCCGAGGTCTTCAGCTCCAGCGGCAGCACATCTATGGCCAGCGCCTGTGCCTCAAGCCTGTCCCTGATGGATGCCGGCGTGCCCATTAAGGCGCCGGTAGCGGGAATAGCTATGGGTCTCGTTGCCGACGGTAATGGGGGATATGTCCTGTTGACTGATATAGAAGGGATGGAAGATGCCTACGGGGATATGGACTTCAAGGTTGCCGGCACCGCCGGGGGAGTTACTGCCCTCCAGCTTGATATTAAGCTTGAAGGGATAGAGCACAAGATTCTCCAGGAGGCGCTCGTGCAGGCGCGACAAGCCCGTCTGGAGATACTGGGCAAGATGCACCACACCATAGGCGCCAGTCGCTCCGAGCTCAGCCCCTATGCGCCGAGAATGTACCAGATAACCATTGACCCCAGCAAGATAGGCAGTGTCATTGGACCTGGGGGGAGAACCATCAGGGCTATTATTGAGGAGACTAAAACGACGATAGATGTTAAAAATGATGGCACTGTGCTCATCGGCTCCCCGAGCAAAGAATTAGCCCAGGCAGCAATCGGGAAGATTGAAGACTTGACCCGGGAAATAAAGGTGGGCGATATATACACCGGGAGGGTAACCAAGGCTCTAGGTTTTGGGGCTATGGTGGAGCTCCCCTCGGGCAGGGATGGGCTGGTGCATATTAGCGAGCTTGCCGACCATTATGTCGCCAAGGTTGAAGATGAGGTTAAGGTTGGCGACGAGATAACGGTTAAGGTGATTCAAATTGATGATTTAGGTAGAATAAACCTGTCGCGTAAAGTGGTATTTGAAAGTT
>CAYHBC010000078.1:0-4690 GCA_964354775.1 uncultured Dehalococcoidales bacterium | reverse complement strand
GCAAATCGGGCGGCGGGGCTTTAAACAATTTCTTTTTTCTGCTATCCTTCCCTCTCTGGTGAGGTTTTTATGCCTGAGATGAAAAACAAGAGCCTGGACCAAAAAACAGCCGAGCGGCTGGAGAGAATGAGGCACTCGGCAGCCCATGTTATGGCTGAGGCGGTGCAGTCCCTCTTCCCCAGAGCCAAATTCGGCATCGGGCCGACGATTGAGGACGGCTTTTACTACGATTTTGAGCTGCCCCGCCCCCTGACGCCGGACGATTTGCCCTTGATTGAGGAGAAGATGAGGGAGATTATCGCCCGGGACGAGCCGTTTACCTCTGAAGAGGTGGACAAGGAAGAGGCGCGGCGGCTTTTCGCCGGTCAGGATTATAAGCTGGAGCTTATCGACGAGCTTCCCGGGGAGAAGGCGACCATTTACCGGCAGGGCTCGTTTACCGACTTATGTCGCGGTCCCCATGTGGCTTCCACGGGGGAACTCAAGGCGTTCAAGCTCACCCACATCGCCGGAGCCTACTGGCGGGGGGACGAGAAGCGCCCGATGCTCCAGAGGATTTACGGCGCGGCTTTCGAGAGCGAGGCGGAGCTTGAGGACTACCTTGCCCGGCAGGCTGAAGCGATGAAGAGGGACCACCGGAAGCTGGGGAAGGAGCTTGACCTCTTCAGCATCCACGAGGAAATCGGACCGGGGCTCATCTGCTGGCATCCCAAGGGCGCCGTAATCCGGCGGCTCATAGAGGACTTCTGGAAGGATGAGCATGTTAAACGGGGCTATGAAATCGTTTACACTCCCCACATCGCCAAGCTGGACCTGTGGAAGACCAGCGGGCACTGGGAGTTCTACCGCGACTACCTCTATTCCCCGATGGAGGTTGAGGGGCAGCAGTATATAATAAAGCCGATGAACTGCCTGGGACATATCCTGATTTATAAAAGCCAGATGCGCAGCTATCGCCATTTGCCGCTGCGATATGCCGAGCTGGGCACGGTATATCGCTATGAGCGAGGGGGCGTGCTCTATGGGATGGCGAGGGTGAGGGGGTTCACCCAGGACGATGCCCACATTTTCTGCCGTCCTGACCAGATTGAGCCGGAGGTTGCCGGGGTGGTCCGGCTGGCGCAGTTTATGATGGCGACTTTTGGCTTTAAGGAGTATGACCTGCTATTATCTACCCGTCCCGAAAAATACACCGGGACGGTGAAAATGTGGGACAAAGCCACGAATTCTTTGAAAGGGGTACTGGAGGAGCTTGGATTGCCTTACGAAATAGACCCTGGCGAAGGGGTCTTTTATGGACCCAAGATAGATATTAAGCTCAGGGATGCCGTGGGACATGCCTGGCAGGGTCCCACCATCCAGGTTGATTTTAACTTGCCACAGAGGTTTAATGTCTGCTACATTGGTGATGATGGTAGGGAACACCAGGTGATAATGATACATCGCACGGTACTGGGCAGCATGGAGCGGTTTTTAGCCTGTCTCATTGAGCATTACGGCGGTGCTTTTCCGGCGTGGCTTTCGCCGGTCCAGGCGATGATAATTCCCATAGCCGACCGCCATGTTGACTATGCCTGTCAAGTAGAGGAGGAGCTTAAAAAGGAGGGAATTCGCAGCCAGGTTGATGACCGCACGGAAAGGATGAATTTGAAGATAAGAGAGGCGCAACTGGAGAAGGTTCCCTATATGCTCGTGGTCGGTGATAAAGAGGTGGCTTCCGGGGGCGTATCGCTCCGGCTGAGGAACGGCGAAGACGCCGGTCAGAAGACGGTAGCGGAGGTCAAGGCGGCGATAAAGGAGGAGGTAGAGGCTTATAGATGAGGCGTTTTGTAGGTAGTAAAGACATAGTCAAGCAGTTACGGGTTAACCGGAGAATCAGAGCCAAGGAGGTGCGGCTTATTGGAGAGGAGGGGGAACAGTTAGGGATAATGCCTCTACGCGAGGCATTGCAGCTTGCCTGGGAGCATGAGCTTGACCTGGTGGAGATGGCGCCGACAGCCAATCCTCCGGTATGCCGGCTGCTTGATTACGGGAAATATAGATATGAACAGACCAAGAAAGCCAAGAAGGCGAGAAAGAGTCATAAGGTGGGCATGCTCCGGGAGGTCAGAGTGAGACCAAAGATTGAGGAGCATGATTTGCAGGGTAAAATCAGGACCACCCGGAAGCTGCTGGACGAAGGTAGCAAGGTGAAGGTCAAGGTGAGGTTCCGGGGGAGAGAGAGAATTTACCCCGAGATGGGGGTGAAGGTGCTGCAGAGGTTAGCGGACTCCCTGAAGGATGTCGCCGCGGTAGGCAACTGGGCTACCAATAACGGGGCAAGGGATATGTTTGCTGTCCTGGTGCCTCTTTCTCAGGGAAAGCCCCGGGAGGAGAAGCCCCGGGAGGAGAAGCCGAGGGAGGAGAAGCCGAGGGAGGAAAAAGCAGATGCCAAAGCTCAAGACGCATAAAGGAGCGAAGAGTCGCTTCCAGATAACTGGCGGCGGCAAGGTTATGCGCACCAAGTGCGGCAAGAGCCACTTGAGGCGCAAAAAAGCGGCACGAACCAAGCGGCTCTATGATGAGATGGTGGAGGTATCTTCAGCAGACCGGAAGCGAATTAAGAGACTTTTGCCGTATAGATAAATTAAGGAGGGAAATGGAGTCGAGAATGCTGATTGTAGGAGCGGTGCTCAGTGCGGTGGGTGTCGCCGGACTAGTGGGGTATAAAATTTTTCTCAAAACCAACTGGTTCGGTCTCGCCGGACTCATTTGTCTACTGGTAGGGGTGGCGCTGATAATAGTCTACTGTATTACCGGAAGAGCGAAGTGAGGGCTTTAATCCGTCGTCCGGCGGAGAGGAGGGACATTGCCACGAGCTAGAGGTGGGAAGGTTACCCATAGACGGCATAAGAAAGTGCTGGAGCTGACCCGGGGGCAGCGGGCTACCCGGCATGCTCTATATCACCGGGCAAATGAGGCGATGCTTCATTCGCTCCATTACGCCTATTGCCATCGTCGGGAGAGGAAAGGCGACTTCAGGAAGCTGTGGATTGCCCGGATTAATGCTGCCGCACGCGCCAGGGGGCTTTCCTACAGTCGGTTTATGGCTTTGCTGGCAAAAACGGATGCGGGGGTAAACCGGAAGATGCTGGCGGAGATGGCGGTTAGAAACCCCGAAGACTTTGCCCGATTGGTGGACTCGGTAAAGGAATAGTGCGACAACAGCTTGAACAACTTCAAAAGCAGGCTCTGGAGGAGCTTGAGAAACTGGGTGAGCCTGAAGGGCTGGAGGTGTGGAGGGTCCGTCATCTGGGACGGAAGAGCAAGCTGACTCAAATTTTACGCTCCCTCTCTACCCTGCCGCTGGAGGAGCGGCGGGAGGTAGGCGCTCGGGCTAATGAAATCAAGGCTATTCTGGAATCAAGCCTCGCTGAGCGGGAGAAAAGTTTACAGGAAGCCGGGGTAACTTCGGCTCCGAAATACAAGGGGCTGGACTTCACCCTGCCGGGACAGCCCTTCCCCCTGGGGCGGCTCCATCCCATTACTCAGACGCTTATGGAGATTGGCGCTGTTTTTAAGGGAATGGGGTTCCAGGTGGTCGAGGGTCCCGATGTGGAGTGGGATTACTATAACTTTGAGGCCTTGAATATCCCCCAGGAGCATCCGGCGCGGGATATGTTCGCCACCTTGTGGGTGGACGCTGAGACAAGCAGCGGGAAGGCAAGACTTTTACGCACCCACACCTCACCGGTGCAAATCAGGGTTATGGAGGAGAAGCGTCCCCCAATCAGGGTGATAGTGCCGGGGCGGTGCTATCGCTATGAAGCCACCGACGCCACTCATGAGTCGATGTTCTACCAGGTTGAGGGGCTGGCGATAGATAGAAATATCACCCTGGCGGACTTAAAGGGCACACTGTTGGAGTTCTGCCGCTGCCTTTTCGGCAGGGAGAGGAAAGTCCGCTTTCGGTGCGATTATTTTCCCTTTGTTGAGCCTGGCGCCGAGGTGGCTATTGAATGTTTAGCCTGCCACGGCAGCGGCTGTCGCCTCTGCAGCTATTCGGGGTGGGTGGAGATTCTCGGCGCCGGAATGGTGCATCCCGATGTGCTCCGGCGGGGCAATATCGACCCTGAAGTTTACAGCGGCTTCGCCTTCGGAATGGGGGTGGAGCGCCTGCCCATGCTCCGCTACGGCATTGACGACATCCGCCTCTTTTACGGGAACGACCTCCGGTTTTTACGGCAGTTCTAGCTAAGATGAAGGTCTCGCTTAAGTGGCTCGGTGAGTATGTTGACCTCAAGCTCGCTCCCCGGGAGGTGGCGGAGAAGCTGACCATGGCGGGCATCGAGGTCAAGGCGGTAACCGCCGTGGGCGGCTGGGAGAATGTGGTCGTGGGGGAGGTGATGGAGGTAGGTCCCCATCCCCGTGCCGAGCGATTGAAGCTGGCTACGGTCAACCTGGGCAAAGAGCGGCTCACCGTGGTCTGCGGGGCACCGAATGTCGCCCCGGGTCAAAAGGTGCCCTTTGCCCGCGTAGGAGCCCGGCTCATTGATGGGCATAGCGGAGAAACGCTGACCCTGAAGCCGGCTAAAATTCGCGGCGTGCTCTCCGAGGGCATGGTCTGCTCGGAAAAGGAGCTGGGGATTTCCCAGAGCCACGAAGGGATAATGGTCCTGCCCCCGGAGGCGCCTCTGGGCGCGCCTCTGGG
>CAYHBC010000077.1:0-4731 GCA_964354775.1 uncultured Dehalococcoidales bacterium | reverse complement strand
GTGGGTAAACATACGGGTTCTTATTGTCTTTATCTTCCAGGATAGCCAGTATTGAGCGGCTAGCATATCTTCAGCCACCTTACTTACCGCATAGGGTGAGGCTGGTCTGAAGGGGTTATTTTCTCTTATTGGAACCTCGTTCTTTTTTACCTGCCCGTAGACTTCGGATGAACTGCATACGTGAATTACCGGGTCATAGTTAGCAGTAAAGTTTAAATCTTTAACTGCTTCCAGTAAATTGCAGGTTCCTATCACATTGGTGGCTAATGTGGCTACCGGTGATAAAAAGCTGAAGGGAACATAGGATTGTGCCGCAAGGTGGAAAATAGCATCGGGCTTTTGTTTTGAGAGAACAGTTTTCAGGGAAGAGAGGTCCAGTAAATCACCAAATTCAAGCGTAATTTTATCAAGGATATGCCTGATGTTGTCTGTTGGTGAACGCCATCGGGCTAAACCTAGAATCTGGACTTCGGGGAAGTTTGCGAGAATATAATCAGCCAGATGGCTGCCAACGAACCCGGTTATACCGGTTATTAGAACCCTATTAATTTTTTTCATTCTCTTTATCCCAATCAGCAGTGCTGATAGCAGATTCCTCTACAGGGATGCCATATATACCCTCCGGTAGCTAGGATTCTTTCCAATTTACCCCCTCCTGATGAATTTGATTGCGATAATGTATCATAAGCTCATAGTGTATCGCAAATTGATATTTTTTCCCGGGTGCGGGCTCGTATTCCTCGTATGCTGTTCTGCCCAGAGTTAAATTGTGTCCGCGATATACCTGAAGGATGATAGGCTACCCATATTCATCAATGGTGGTGCTTAAGGTTACACCGACAATCATGGTCTCAAAACCTTCTGGCGAGCAATGTCCGGCCTATACTCGCTCCCGCCTTTATGGAGTGGAGCTTGCTTCGGGAGGGACGGCGGCGGTAGTTGATAGGCACTTCGCCTATGCGGTAGCCGTTTTTGGCTACCTGGGCGAAAAGCTCGGCTTCAAGGTTGAATCCTGTAGCCGAGAGATTTAACCGGGGAATAACATCGCCCTTAAAGCCCCAGTAGCCGGTGCATACATCGCTTATCCTCGTCTGATACAGCACGTTTGCCATCAGGGTGAGCAGGTGGTTGCCGATTGTGTTCAAGCGGCTTATTGAGCCTTTTTCCCTTCTTCCCTTTAGCCGGGAGCCTGTCACCACGGAGTAGCCTTGATTGAGCAGCTTGAGCATATCGGGGATGTAGGTGGCAGGGTAGGTATAGTCGGCGTCAAGCATGAACACGAAATCGGCTTTGACCTGCTCAAAAGCGGTTCTGACTGCTCTGCCCTTGCCCTTCCGGGACTCAGCAATAACCCTGGCTCCCTTCTCCGCGGCAATCCCGGCGGTCTGGTCGGTGCTGTTGTTATCCACTACCACGACCTCAACCTGGTATCCTTCCTGTTCCAGCCTCTCCCGGGGTATTTCCTGGATGACCCTGCCGATGGTCTCCGCCTCGTTGAGCGCCGGTAGTATTATGGAGACTTTTCCCTGGCTCATTTATTCGTGTTTTATTATAATTGGAAGCGGTGCTATAATACAACCTGCAATAGCGAGCAAAATGACCGGCATTGTAACCAGGGGGGACTGGCAGAAGGACTTGATTGCCCTGGGACCGACCACGTTCCTGGGGCTGACCTTTTTTATCTCCGGGGTGGGCAAGATACCGGGACAAACGGAGTTTGCCGACCTCTTGCTTAAGTCTTTCTGGACTCCCACCATGGTTTACCTCATCGCCCATGTTTTGCCTGTAGGGGAGATAGTTCTAGGGCTGTTTTTGGTTTTCGGAATATTTCCCCGGATTCTTGCCGCTTTATGTATCCCGCTTAACATTGGCTTTATAGCTAATAACATCCTGGCGATAAGCAGTGGGGTAGAGGCGTTTCCTTCCTGTGGCTGTTTCGGGGTATGGGAGGAGCTTTTCGGGATAATAACGCCAGCACAGGCGCTGGTATATGATGTGGTGATGCTGGCTCTGGCGGTAATTGTAGTGCTGTTTCACCCCACCGGATGGCGGCATTTTCGCCCCTGGCTGATTAAGAAGTGGAAATGGGAGGGTGTAAAATGAACTTGTTATCTAAGCTGCTCGTGGCGGTTGTCAGCCTTCTCCTCGTCTGTGGTTGTAGTCGGGCTAACCCTTCCCCGGTCATCATCAGCCTTACGGCTGATAAAACGCTGGTAGAGCCTTCAGGGGGGGCTGTTATTGAGTGTAACGCTACCAGTGTTAATGGGGGCAACCTGAGCTATAACTGGTCTGCCAGCGGAGGCGTGATTGATGCTCAGGGTGGTGGTGAGTCTGCTAACTGGCTTGCTCCTGCCGATGCTGGTAATTATAACATCACGGTGAGCGTAACGGATGAGAAAGGTGGTGAAGCCACTGCCGCTACTTTTATCACGGTGAGGGTTAATCACCTGCCCGCTATCCTCAGCCTGACGACCAGCAGGGAAAGACCTCTTCCCGGGGAAATTTGCCGGCTTGAGTGCCGTGCTGAAGACCCTGATAATGACCGGTTAAATTATAGCTGGGAAGCCGATGGAGGCAATATTTCCGGCGAGGGCTCCGAGGTCAGCTGGACTGCTCCCCAGGAAGAAGGCAGCTGCAACATCATCGTGCTGGTCACGGACCCTATGGGAGGCGAATGCACGACCTCGCTGACCATTTATGTGGGGGCTAATCGTCCTCCAGTGATTGAGAGCCTGGTCACCGATAAGCCCAACAACAAAATGCTAAAGGGGCAGAGTTGCTCTATTACTTGCAATGCCACCGACCCCGACAACGATAAGCTGAGCTATGCCTGGTCGACCGCCAGGGGGGGTATCTCGGGAAGCGGGGCTACGGTTACCTGGACCGCGCCTGGCGAAGCGGGGACATTCACTGTTATGGTAACGGTCTCGGACGGCAGCGGCGGCGTAATCAGCAAGGATGTGAACATCATTTTGGTTAGTTGCGCCTGCTCGTTGTAGCCAGGGGCACTATTTTCACCCTGCCCCACATCCCCATCTCCTCGCCCAGGATGATGACTACCCCGCGCAGCCCCGGTATGCTTTTAGCCTGGTCAATCGCCCGGGGTATGTCGGCGGCGTTTTTGACCATATTGCCGATGGCGGTGGCTGCGGCATCCGCCAGGGACGTAGAGGGCGATAGGGCGACCACGGCATCGGCGCAGCCCAGGCTCAGGGAATGCCCTATGGAGGCTGAAGAGGTGCAGATTCCCAGGGGCGTTTCCCCGGGCTTGATTTCCAGGGCGATTTTGCCTGTGAAGGAAGACTCCGCGGCGTAGATGCCCACCAGCCTTTTCAGGGATGTCTTCAGGAATATGTCGCCGCCGTTTTCCACGATTATCTCGGGCGAAAAGGGGAGCAGGTCCCTGCCCACGGCTTCGGCGATGGCGCCAGCTACGGCAGCCATAGGTCCGGTGCCAACAAGGCAGCCTGCCTCAGACATTTCCTTGACGATTGCCGGGGCAGTCGGCTCCACCGGATAGGGCTCAAGCGTGGTTAAGAACAGGGGGTGGTGCTGAATATATTCTTCCAGGGAGCGGCGGTGTTTCATCACCGAGCGCAGCGCCTTCTCCTTCAGGTTGCGTTTTGCCCGAATATACAGGTTGGTCTGCTCCACCACGACCTCAAACGAGACCAGGTCGCTGTCTTTAATCCCGAGGCGATAAAACATTTAGAAGTATAATTCCATAGCCCGGGGAGGACAGGCTTTAACACATAGTCCACAGACCACGCATTTGTTATGGTCAAAGAGCACTTTCCTGGTGTCAGCCTCCATAGCGAAAGCGCTGGTGGGGCACAGGTTGATGCAGGCGCCGCAATGGGTGCAGCGGGCTTCATTGCGGACTACATCCTGGCTCAATGACTGGATTTTTACTCCAGCCTCGGTGAGATATTTGATGCCTTTGTCGTAGTTTCTCTGGTCGCCGCTCAGCTCCATGACCATCAGCCCTTCCTCCCCCGGCGTGACCGAGGCTTTGAGGATGTTGAAGGTGAGGTCAAAGTCCCTTGCCAGCCGGTAGACTATTGATTGATTGGTGATGCGGGGTGGGAAGTGAAGCACTATTCTCCGGGAAACATTCATCTCATCACTCCAGTATCGGTCTTTCCTTGAGCGGTTTAATGGTTATCCCCGACTCCGCTCCGGGCAAAGGCGCCACCGGCTCGGTGAGCAAGAACTCGCCTTTCTCTATCCAGCCCTTCAGAATAGCGGCAATCTCCCGGGCTTTGTGGTAGCTGGACAGCGAAGCGGTGGGGACGTCTTTGCCCTGGATTTTAATGTGACCGCTTCTCAGTTCGGCATAGCTGACCTTTCCCAGGTTGCCGCCTTTCATCCGGGGATAAGCCTCGGCGGAATAGTCAACGACCGGGGCGAAGATTTCGGCGTCGGTCACCGTGGTATGGCGGAGGATTTCCTCGGAGAGTATCGGTATGGGGACTCCTATCCCCACGGTCAGGGTGCAGCCATAGCCGAGCATGCTGGTTCCCACCAGCCATTCGGGCTTCATCTGTTTTAAGTCGCCAATCACTGCCAGAGCGCCGGCAGGCTCCGTGGGCACTTCATTGCCTCCCCGGGGGACACCAGGGTTGTGCTGCGTGCCGTGCCAGGCAACATAGCCTACGCCGCCTCCCAGGAATATCCTCGTCCCGATGCCGATGGTTTTATAAGCGGGGTCGTTGAGCAGGGGAGAAAGCT
>CAYHBC010000076.1:0-4855 GCA_964354775.1 uncultured Dehalococcoidales bacterium | reverse complement strand
CCTGTTAGCGGTTAGTGGCTAGCCAGCGACGAAGGTAAAGTGCCCGCAAAAGGCTTTTTTACTGCCCGGTGTTGTAAATATCGCCCGCGGGATTTATTATTAGTGGAATTCAATTTGGAGAGCATCAATGGCTACTACTGTGCAGCAGGGAGCAAGAGTAGAATCCATTAGCAATGGGAAGCTGACCTGGTTTTATATTGAGAAGCCGACCACTGCCGAGGTTGAAGTCCTGAAGCAAAAATTCAATTTCCACCCCTTGAACCTCGACGACGTTTTGAGCCGGATGCAGCGACCTAAAATTGATGAATACGACGACCATCTATTCGTCGTGCTCCATTTCCCGGTATTTGATAGGCAGGCTTTGATAACCCGACCCAGCGAGGTGAATGTTTTCATCGGGGAGAATTACATCGTCACCGTCCATTACTCCGCCGACCTCAAGCCGCTGTCCAGCTTTTTCAGGGAATGCCAGACTGATGAGGAGAAGCGGCGGAAATACCTGGGACGGAGCTCAGGGTTCCTCTTCTACCACATCCTCGACCGGCTGGTCAACTACTGCTTCCCCATGCTGGGCAAGATTATCGAGAGCATTGATGAGATAGAGGATGATATCTTTACCAAGCCTACACCGGAGACCGTCAATCAAATTTCCGTAGTCCGGCATGACCTTATCTCGTTCCGCCGTGTCATTCATCCCCAGATAGCGGTACTCGAGATGCTGGAAAGGGAAGAGTATCCTTTCTTTAAGGAGGACCAGGAGGCTTATTTTGGCGATATTGCTGACCATACCCGTAAAATCTGGGACGGACTTGAAGAGAGCAAGGAGGTTGTCGACGGGCTTGCCGAGACCAGCAACTGGCTAACCTCCAACCGCATTCAGGAGACAATGCGGGTGCTGACCATCATTATGGCGGTTATCGCCCCAGCCACGTTGGTGGCGAGTATCTACGGGACGAATATTCCCCTGCCCGGCGGGGTGGAAAGCGGTAGCTTTTTACCACTCAGCATTCTGATGTTGGTGATGGTGTTTATTGGAGTGGGCATGGTTGTTTACTTTCGCCACCGAAGGTGGTTTTGAGCTGGCGGTCATTAGCGGGCTTTTGCTTTCTGCCGATGCAGATTAAATTCATCGCCGATAACAATGTCGGCAAGCTGGCGAAATGGTTGAGGATTATGGGCTATGACAGCCTCTTTTTTAACCAGAAGGATGATGGAAGGATGATTGGCATTGCCCTGAGGGAGGGGAGGACTATTTTAACCCGGGATACCCAGATTATGGAGAGGCGGCTGGTTACCAGCGGGAGACTGAAGGCGCTCCTGATTAAAAAGGACGACCCCAAGGCGCAGTTGGAGGAAGTGGTGGAGAAATTAAATCTGGATTATCACCGTAAGCCCTTTTCCGTCTGTCTTGAGTGCAACCAGCCGCTGGTGCCCCGAAGCAGGGAGGAAGTGAGGGACCTTGTCCCACCCTATGTATTTAAGACCCAGGAGCAATATATGCAGTGCCCGGCATGCCAGCGTGTCTACTGGCAGGGCACTCACTGGCAGAGAATGAGCCGGGAGCTGGAAGAGCTTGCGGGAGGGAAGAGGTGAAAATCGTCACCACCGACCAGGTGCGGGAAATAGAGGAGCAGGCGGTTAAAGCCGGCGTTTCCCTGGAAACGCTGATGGAGAACGCCGGCAGGGCGGTGGCGGCGGAGGTGAAGCAGGTGTTGCCGGGCGCTATCGGTAAAAAGGTGCTGGTCCTGGTCGGTCCGGGCAATAATGGCGGCGATGGTCTGGTCGCCGCGCGCTATCTTCATAACTGTGGAGCCAGGGTCGTTATTTGCCTCTGTGCCTCCCGGACAAAGGCGGATAAGAATTTTAATTTAGCTCTGAAGTGCGGGATACCGGTGCTCCCGGCTTATGAAGGCGGGAGTCCCGCCGACCTGGATGCTTCTCTATCCTCGGCGGATGTCATCATTGACGCCCTTTTTGGCATCGGCAAAGTCCGCCCTATTGAAGGAGTGTTCCGGGAAGTGCTGGAGAAGGTCTCCCGGGCGAGGGAAAGAAGCCCCCAGCCCCTTCTGGTGGCGGTTGATTTACCTTCGGGGCTTAACTCCGACACCGGCGAGGTGGACCCCAGTTGTCCCTATGCCGACATCACCGTTACCCTGGGTTATCCCAGGATGGGGTTGTTCCGCTTTCCCGGTGCTGAGAGGGTAGGACGGCTCGTTATCGCCGACATCGGAATACCCCCGAATCTGGCTCAGGATATAAAGCTGGAGCTGATTACCGGGGAGTGGGTGAGGCAGACCCTCCCCCGCCGCCCCTTGAACGCCCATAAAGGCAGCTTCGGGAAGGTGCTGGTCGTTGCCGGCTCGATTAACTACATCGGCGCAGCTTATCTTGCCTGTATGGGCGCTGCCCGGGTGGGCGCCGGGCTGGTAACTCTGGCTACCGCCCGCAGCCTCCAGCCCATCCTGGCGTCTAAATTGACCGAGGTAACCTATATCCCTCTGCCCGAGGCTGAGCCGGGGGTGATTAGCTCAGAGGCAGCCTCCACCCTCGCTCCCCATGCCGGGGGATACGATGTGCTCCTCCTTGGCTGTGGACTGGGTCAGCATCCCCAAACGGTGGAGTTCGTTAAGTCCCTGCTGCTGGGTAGCTCTCAGGCGTCGGCAACCAGCAGTCTGGTCCTGGATGCCGATGCGGTTAATATCCTGGCGAAAGTGCCCCGGTGGTGGCGAAAGTTGAACCGAGATGCTATTCTTACCCCGCATCCCGGAGAAATAGCGAGGTTACTGGGGATTTCGGTGAAGGAGGTCGAGGAGGACCGGTTGTCCACCGCACAACACGCGGCGAGGGAGTGGGGGAAGACGGTTGTGCTCAAGGGGGCTAATACCATTGTGGCTGCGCCCGGCGGGGAGGCTAAAATCAATAACGCCGCCAACCCTGCCCTGGCTTCAGCGGGGACCGGGGATGTCCTCAGCGGGGCAATCGCGGGACTGGCAGCGCAGGGGCTTTCTCCTCTCCAGGCTGCTGCCTGCGGAGTATATCTTCACTCCCGGGCGGGGGAAGCTGTCAGCCGGGAGCTGGGCAATGCCGGGGTAATCGCTACCGACCTCCTGCCCGCTCTGCCCCGGGTAATCAAGGCGCTAAGGGGGGGTGGTTTAAATGTTACTGGCTATTGATATCGGGAATACCAACATCGTCATGGGGGTATTTGATGGTGAGAAATTAAAGATGACCTGGCGGATAGCCACGCGGATGAACCGGGAGGTGGATGAATTTGGCGTTTTGACGCTTGCCTTCCTCAGGCAACAAAGGCTGCCTGTTTCCAGAATCACCGGGGCGGTGATGTGCAGCGTCGTCCCGCCATTTACTCCCATTTCCCAGGAGATGTGCCGAAAATACTTCCACGTCTCCCCTCTGGTGGTTGAAGCCGGGGTCAAGACCGGCATCCGCCTCTGCGTGGACAATCCTAAGGAGCTCGGTTCCGACCGGGTGGTGAACGCCGTGGCGGCTCATCATTTTTACGGAGGTCCGGCGATTGTCATTGACTTCGGCACGGCGACCACCTTTGATGTTGTCTCTGAAAAAGGCGATTACCTTGGCGGAGCCATTGCCCCGGGGATTGGCATTGCCGCTGAGGCGCTGGTCACCCGCACTGCCATGCTGCCCCGGGTGGACCTGCTTCCCCCCAGGCAGGTTATCGGCACGAACACCATCACGGCGATGCATTCGGGTATATTTTATGGTTACGCCGGGCTTGTTGAAGGCATAGTCAACCGCATTGAGCGAGAATTGGGCGTCAAAACCAGGCTAATCGCTACCGGCGGCTATGCTCCGCTTGTGGCTAAGGGAATACCGCGGATAAAGGTAGTGAATGTCGATTTGTCGTTAGAGGGACTGCGACTTATTTATGAAATGAATAACCCGGAGGATTAATGGAAGCTACGTTGAGAGGAAAGAAAATCGTCCTGGGGGTGACCGGGAGCATCGCCGCTTATAAAGCGGTGGATGTTGCCCATCAGTTGAGCCTGGCGGGGGCGGAGGTGGATGTGGTAATGACTGAAGAGGCGGGCTGGTTTATCTCGCCGCTCAGCTTTCAGGCTCTCACCAAGAGGGCGGTGGTTACCGGTATGTTTGAACTTACCTCGGAGTTCAGTGTTGAGCATGTGGCTCTGGCTGAGGCGGCCGATGTGGTGGTGATTGCCCCGGCGACAGCTAACATCATCGCTAAGATTGCCGCCGGAATCGCCGATGATATGCTGTGCTGCACCGTCCTGGCAACCACGGCGCCGGTGGTAATAGCGCCAGCCATGGAATCGCATATGTATGAAAACCCCGTTACCCAGGAGAATGTCTCCCGGCTGAAGGGGCGGGGGTTTATCTTTGTGGGTCCGGACTTCGGCAGGCTGGCTTCGGGAGAGGTTGGTCTGGGGCGGTTTGCCACCACCGGGGACATCATCGGCGTTGTCCTGGGGGTGCTGGGTCGGGGCGACGACCTCGCCGGTAAGAAGGTCGTGGTTACCGCCGGGGGCACCAGGGAACCTATTGACCCCGTCCGCTATATCACCAACCGCTCATCGGGGAAGATGGGCTACGCCCTGGCTGAGGCTGCCCGTGACCGGGGGGCTGAGGTAACATTGATTACCGCGCCCACCTCGCTCGCCCGACCCGCCGGGGTGAAGGTAGTGGATGTCGGCACCGCTGAGGAGATGCTCCGGGTGGTGAAGAGCGCTGTTTTGAGGGCTGATGCCCTGGTTATGGCTGCGGCGGTAACTGATTACCGCCCCCGGAAGCCCTCGGGGAAGAAAATAAAGAAGAGCGGCGCGGGGCTGACCCTGGAGCTGGAGCTCACCCCCGATAT
>CAYHBC010000075.1:0-4857 GCA_964354775.1 uncultured Dehalococcoidales bacterium | reverse complement strand
TCTCCCTGCTCGGTGACGGTTTCGTTTATCCCCTGTTCAGACAGGGTAACTATCCGGTAGTCCAGACCAGCGAGGAGAAGACGGTACTCCCTGATTTTCCCGGGATTGGTGGTGGCGAGGAGGAGCCTGGGCATTTAGCTTATTTAATGCTCCGGAACCTTGAAGCCAGTTTCTTCTGCACCTCGGGCATGGTGGTATATTCCATTTCCTCCAGCGGCAGGCGGTGGGGCTCAAACGGTCCCATTCTCCGCAGTATATCGGCGATGACATTTGCCTGGCGGCGAGCCTCGTCAAAAGCGGGGTCGTCAAACAGGTCAACGGGGCCGATGAGCTTGCCCTGGGCTAGCTGGAAACCGGCAGCCATTACCCGCGGCGGACCGTCAAAACGGGTGCAATGGGCTTCCTTGACGGAGACCGGCATCAAGGGACCGTGGTGAGAGCCCCTCATCCACCCCTTGACTATGTTTGGTGAGGCGAAAGGCTCGGTTATCTCGCCCACGGCAGGAAAAATGCCCTGAGACCTGACGATTAAGACGGGGTCATCCTTGCCCACATATCTCCCGGCGATGAGAGCCAGGTGCTGGGTGGAGCAGGAAGCGGCGATTTCACCGCTTTCCTTGTGGTATACCTTGCTCACGGCATAGCGGTTTGGTGAGCCCATGAAGATAAGCATATCGTAGATTTCTTCCGGGGCGTTGAATTTAATTCTCTTGGCTTTCATAACATCGTCGACTACAAAGGTAAATCCCGAGTGCATATTGGAGGCAATCACCAGCCCGATGGTGTTGAAGGGGTCGGCGAATATCTTGTACAGCGGCAGGTTCCAGGCGCCCGCAGCGGTCTTGTCCGCCATAAAGACGATTACCGGCTCGGAGCCGCGCTCTTCAAACTGCATCTCCGCCACGCCGGGTCCCATCCCCTTTACATTGCCCGAAAAAGCATCGGCGAGAAGGTCCTGTCCCGCACCATGGAGCTTTAGACCCTTGGCTACCCTGGTGCATTTCACGAAGGTGTCCCAGGCTAATTTATGGATTTGCTTATTATCCTCGCCTTTCTGATGGGTCATTATCAGCTGGGCGTCATCCCCGCAGGCGGTGACATAGTAGTCAATGAGCAGGCCTTGCTTTTTGGCATTCTTCATGCTCTCCTCTGCCTTCTCCAGCACATCGGGGTGAGAGCTGGAATGTCCTACATACCCTCCGATATCTGCCTTGATAACGCTTAAAGTTAGTTTCATAGCAACCTTCCTCCTGTTCAGTAATCTATACCTTTACGGGCTGGTATTCCTTTATCGTAAGGGTGCTTTATTTTGGTCATTTCGGTAACCAGGTCGGCTAGCTCAACGAGCCGCTCATCGGCGTGCCGCCCGGTGAGAATAAGCTCCACTTTCTCCGGCTTTCCCTTTACCAGCTTGAGCACCTCGTCAATGTCCACCAGTTTCCACGCCGCCGCCAGGTTAATCTCGTCAAGGATTACTATATCATATTCCTTGCTGAATATCACCTCTTTCGCCTTTTGTAACGCCTGGCGCGCCTGTTCCTTCTCGGCTTCGGTTATATTATCGGGGTCAACAAAGCTCTCCAGACCGAATTTAGCAAAGCTGACTCCGGGCAGCCGGGAGAAGACTTTCTGCTCTCCGTAGGGAAAGCTGCCTTTCATAAAGTAAACGATAAATACCTTTAAGCCGTGTCCTGAGGCTCTGAGGGCGACGCCCAGGGCGGCGGTCGTCTTTCCTTTGCCCTCGCCGGTGAAGACTTCCACCCTGCCTTCAGGTGTTGGTTCGGGGCGGGCTCTGGACATTTATTTACTCTATCAGCGGCGGAGAGGAAAAATCAAGAAGACATGCTGGTTCTCCCTCCCCTGGCGGGAGGGAGTTAGAGGGAGGGGGTTCGTTGGCTAACGAATCACCCTCACCCTAGCCCTCTCCCATCGAGGGAGAGGGATTTTTGGTGAGATTGCCGCGCCTTCGGCTCGCAATGACCCCTTATTGTCCCTTAACACCACGAGATTCTTCGCTTCACTCAAAATGACAGTTTATGGTTAATAAACATTCCTTCTTCACCTTAATTAATTGCTCCCGGGGACGAAGATTAACCCCTCTTGGCGGCTGCCCAGGGCTTCCGCCCTGCCCTGGTGGCAGAGAAGGGCGGTGTAGGCTGCCAGGGCGGCATCGCAGAGGTCGTGGTTGAATACCTCCAGGTAGGGACTGAGGGAGGGGAGGAGAGCTGCCAGCCGCTGCCTGAGGAAAGCCATTCCTTCCTGAGTGCTCTTTCCTGGTATAGCCTTGCCGAAGAGACGGACTTTGGTGGCATAGGGGTAGATTTCGATGACCTTAAACCCCTCGTGGCTGAGCTTGCCCTTAAGCTCAATACCGCGATAAATCAGCTCCTTGATGAAGCTCTCCTTGGTTGTGGGATAGCAGGGAATACCGTTTTGTCTCAGCTCCCGGTCGCATTTTCTATTCTTCTCCCTGGACTCCGGCTGGCAGGGGCAGCTTTTTTCCAGGCAGCACAGCCCCCGGGGCAGGCTCAGGGGAGCGTCGATGGCTATCACCTGCGGGGAATAAAAATTCTGAATTGCGATAATATCGTTATCGGTAGCCAGGAAGCCGAAATAGACCGGCTGGCGCTCGGCATTCAGAGCCAGGCAGGCGCTGGGTTTGGACGGGGTGGAGGTTAAATCGATGCCGAAGACCAGTTGAGATTGCTTCGCTTCGCTCGCAATGACATGGGAAAAAGGCTGCAATGGCGCCCCCTTCTTGTCATTGCGAGAGTCCGTCAGTTGACGGACGACGAAGCAATCTGGAGGAATTGAAAAGCTCGTAGTGTCATGGGCTTGGGCGGGCATGGTCAGCTTTTACCCAGTCGCTTCAGTATTTCCCTGGCTGCCACTATGCCCGATGCCGAGGCCTGGACCAGCCCCCGGGTTATGCCGGCGCCGTCGCCAGCGGCAAACATGTTGCCAATTTCGGTTTCCAGGCACGGGCTGAGCTTTAACTGGCTGGAGTAAAATTTGACTTCTATTCCATAGAGCAGGGTGTGGGGGGAGGCGACTCCCGGCGCCAGGTTGTCCATCGCCTGGAGCATCTCCACTATTCCCTTGAGGTAGCGGTAGGGAAGAGCGAAGCTTAAGTCCCCCGGCGTCGCTGCTTTCAGGCTGGGCTCGGTGAGGCAGTGTGCGATGCGGATTTGAGTGGAGCGGCGACCGTCCATTAAGTCCCCCAGCCGCTGGAGCAGGACGCCGCCGCTAAGTATGTTAGCCAGCCGTGCCAGATACTTGCCGTAGGCGATTGGTTCGTGGAAGGGCTTGGTGAAGGTCGTGCTTACCAGTATGGCGAAGTTGGTGTTTTTCGTTTTCTCCTCCCGGTAGCCAATGCCGTTTACCGTGACCGCCGGGTCGGCTCCTCCCGTGGACTCCATGATTACCTCGCCCCCGGGACACATGCAGAATGTTCTCACCCGGTCATCGAAGCTGGGGGAGTAAAATTCCAGCTTGGCTTCATATAGCACCGAGGTCAACTCCTCCATAATTGCCGAGGGGACCTCCACTCTTACGCCTACATCAACGGGGTTGGAAGTGACGCTGAGCTTCAGCCGGTCAGCCTGAGAGGCTAACCATTCCGACCCCTCTCTGCCCGGCGCCAGGATTAGGTAGCGGCAGTCCAGGCGCTTCCCCTTATCGGTCTCAATAGCCGTGACGGTATCGTCCTCCACTATGATGCTTTTGGCTGTGGTCATCAGCTTTATGTCTATCCGCGAAGAGAGGTATCTTTGCATCGCCTTTAGCGTCTTGCGGCAATTTTCCGTTCCTAAAGGGCGCAGCCTGACCGGGGTTAGTTTGAGTCCCGCCAGAGTTGCCCGACGCTCTATCTCGGCTGCCTTTTTCCCGGTGCCGTAGACCTTGTGAGGAGTGCCGAACTGGAGATAAGAGGAATCAACATAATCAACCAGGTTTTTCGCCTCTTCCTTCCCGATTAGCTCTTTAAGATGTCCGCCGACCTCGGTGGACAGGGTTAGCTTACCATCGCTGAAAGCCCCCGCGCCCCCGAATCCGCTTACCAGGTGGCATGGCGAGCAGCAGGCGCACTGCTTACTCCCTCCCTGGACGGGGCAAACACGGGCGTCAGCATCCCTCCCCTTGTCCAGCAGCAGCACCGAGAGCCCTGCATTGCATAGCTCTAAAGCGGCAAAGATGCCCGCTGGACCGGCACCAACTATAATGACATCGTATTTTCTAGCCATCGCACCACGGCAATAATCCGGGGCAGCCATATCCCCGGTTGAATTTTAAGTCTTGCTCCCCTGTTCGTCAACAGCAGAGGTTTCCCGCTAGCCCTATTGACCAACACGATGTCCGTTAGTATACTTTGATTAAACTGGGTTAGAGGGCAAAACTTTGATAAATAAAAAGGAGGAACGATAATGGAGGGAATTGAAGGGCAGGTTAAGCCGACATGGCGGTTAGCCTGGGGACTATGGTGGAGGATGTGCTTTATTAGCCTGGGAGTAAGCGTGCTCGTTAGCCTGATAATGTGGTTTGTCCTGAAGGGCTGGCTGCTGGCAAAAATGGCGGCTTTGTTCAGTGTTGTGTCGGGTGGCGCATAGGTGACTTCAGATAATATACTGGACTTATTGATGCTCCCTTTAAGCGTAGCCCTACCGGCTTCCCCGGATTCAATAATCCGGTATATCCGCTAGACAGAGGAAGGAGGAACGATGTTTTGCAGGAATTGTGGTCGGGAACTGAGTGGAGATATTGAAATCTGTGCTGAGTGCGGCATGGACCCCGCGAAAGGCACCAGTTTTTGTCTTAGTTGTGGTATTCCCACGACACCCCTGACTGAAATCTGTCCTCAAT
>CAYHBC010000074.1:0-5056 GCA_964354775.1 uncultured Dehalococcoidales bacterium | reverse complement strand
GCCGGCTCATAACCGGTTGGTCGTAGGTTCGAATCCTGCCGAGCCCATTTAATTTGATTGAACAAGGAGCTGGCTATGGAAGCAAAAACTCTGAGAGAGCTTGACGCTATTTTCAATCCCCGCTCCGTGGCGGTAATCGGAGCACGGGAGGTTGATGGCTTTTCCACAAGCCTTTCGGGGACGAAGATGAACAAAAACCTCTTCCTGGTCAACCCCAAGCACCAGGAGCTCCTGGGCAGGAAATGCTACCCCGGCATACTGGACATAAAGGAGGACATCGACTATGTCATCATCGAGGTGCCGGCGGCGGTGGTCCCCCGGGTGCTGGAGGACTGCATCAAGAAGAAGGTGAAGGCAGCCCATATTTTTTCCTCGGGCTTCAGCGAGACCGGCTTAGCGGAGAGGGTAAAGCTGGAGGACGAGGTAAAGAAAATGGCCAAGGGCAAAATCAGGCTCATCGGTCCCAACTGCATGGGAATCCACTGTGCCAGGTCGGGGTTAGCCTTCAGCCCTGGAGCGCCCGCTGAAGAAGGGAATGTCGGGGTCATCTCCCAGAGCGGGACGTTCGCCGACGCTTTTCTGGACCTCGGCAAGATAAGAAACATCAACTTCAGCAAGGTGGTAAGCTATGGAAACGGCATAGACCTGGACTGCCCCGATTTCCTGGAGTATCTAGCCCGGGACGGCGAAACAACGGTGATAGCGCTATACATTGAGGGCACCAGGGACGGGGCGCGGCTGAAATCGGCGCTACGAAAGGCGGCGAAAAGAAAGCCGGTAATAGCCTTAAAGGGAGGGGTAACGGGGCACGGCAGCAGGGCGGCAGCCTCCCATACCGGCTCCCTGGCCGGCTTCCCGCAGGTCTGGAGGGCCTTCTTTGAGCAGGCGGGAGTGGTCCAGGTAGAGACCTTTGACGAGCTGGCGAACACTATCCTGGCAGTCAGCCGCTCGCCGCTCCCCGCGGGGAAGGGGGTTTCCCTCGTCACCAATTCCGGCGGCTTCAGCGTGATGGAGACCGATATGTGTGTAAAAGCGGGGCTGGAGGTCCCTCAATTCACCAAAAAGACCCTGGGGGAGCTGAGGAAAATAGTGCCCCTGGCAGGAACGGGCATCAGCAACCCCCTGGATGCCTGGCCGCTATATTATAATCCGACAGTCCTCCGGGACACCATTAAGGCTATCGCCCGGGACAGGAATATACATTCACTGGTGCTGCACATTGATGAGGTGAAATACTGGCTCCAGGTGTGGGGGGAAGCACTTGAGGACGCCCTGAAAGAAATCCTCCCCCTTATGGTGGAGGGGTGCGTTTATGCCCGGGACGAAATTAACAAGCCGGTAATGGTCTGCGTTGCCCTTGAAGCCTATTCCCAGGACGAGAAGGACCGTGAATACCACCTGATGGTCAAGAGGGAGTTTGAAAGCCGGGGATTTCCGGTATATCCCACGCTGGAGGGGACAATTAAGGCACTGTTTAACCTTTACCGCTATCGGCGGAGGGTTTCACCGAGATAGCCTGCCGGCTACTTGACATAACATTAACCAGCCCTCGCCGGGGGTGGTGCTCACAAATAGGGCATTGAAGGGAGGGCAAGCCCTGAGCCGCGATAGCTACGAGGCATCAGCAGGCAGGAGACCCATCATACCGAAGATGCATCCGCTATAGAGACTGCCGTCAAGACCGACCTCGGTTGCTGCCCAGGCGCTGTTGTAATACGGCTCCATGCCAATTTCGTAGAAACCGACCGATTCCCCACTGTCCCAGTCCAGCGCCTCCCAGGTCCAGTTTCCCCCTCTTTGCCCGATGTCATAGAACAGGTTGGTGGCGGAGCTCATTGCCGGTATTCCGTTAGGCAGGCTGACCTCCTTATTCACCCATACCGAGCGGAGCTCTCGAGCCCCGGGGTCCCATTCAAATTTCTCCGCACCATAGGGCGCTATAGCGGGGTCCTGAGAAAGTATCGTACCCTCAACAATGTCCTCAGAGGTGGTGTTCAGCAGGTTATTCACCAGCCCCACGCCGTAGCCCCGGACACAGGGAGATTGCTCTGACATGGATGCGGTTGCCCCGGGGTCGCCAAAGGTTACCGGGACTTGAGCCGCTATCCGCCGGTCCCTGGTGCCAGGAATCTGCACCCAGTCGGAGGGAATCTCGTCCCGCCAGAATAACACGACGTGCATTAATTCCTGACCATCGGTAATAACGACGAACCTGTCCTGCTCTCCAGTCCCCATCAAGGTGGGGGTAGTACCAGAACCCTTGCTCAGCCTCATACCGTGAGTGCCGGTATCATAATTGGCGACCCAGCCCCCCTCGCTTTCATCCGTGGTCAACTTATCTCCCGTCCACTGCACCCGGTACATCCGCTCGCTCGTAACTACATAAATCCCCCCGTCTTCATCGCAGGCGATGGAATTGGACATCTCCTCCTCTTCTTCAAACTGCAGGAAATATGCCGAATCAAATGAGCGGGAGACAACTCCAACAGTGCCTTTGCTGGTAGCAACGGCGAGCATACCGTCGTAGAGAATATTAAGACCAACGACGACATCGTCTTCGCCGCGGAGGTATTCAGCAGGGATTTCAAAAACACGCTTGACCGCTATCTTTGAACCGGCATCGCCGGGGACTTCATCACCATACGCCGCTATCTTATGCATCCAGGGAGCGAAGAATGTGCCTTCACAGTCAACCAGGGTATAAGCGGCATTTAAGCCCGCCTGGGCAGGGGGCAGTGTGCTGTCGGTAACTCCTACGTCTATTTTATCAATATAGTAAAACTCGCCTCCCCGGATACCCGCCTTGACTACCATCGCTGGCGTGCTGCCCCATAAGACGCGGCTGCCATCTGGATACTTGCCCGAAATAGCCAGCGTTATGAAAGCGAAAGCCGATTCCCCCAGATAATCAAATTGGTAGCCCGACATATCCCCGGTCGGTCCGGGGTAGGGGGAAGATGCCTGGCAGTAGGGGTTCCGGTGGGACATCGGCCAGGGTGAATCAGCCAGGAACGGATTTGCCTGGGGCTCGTTGACCATATCGGTTTTCTGGCCACATCCCGGCAGGCTGAAAAAGAGCCCCAGAATGAGCAGGAGTCCTATTATAGCCCTGGCTGAGCACACGGTACGCAATACCAGGCGTATCTTCATCTTAGCACACGCTTTAGCTACCGCCTGGTCGTTTTTAGTTAACACTACCTTCACTATGCTTCCTTTACCGCCTTATTCTACCACCCTGAGGCAAGGTTATCCTATTTATTAGCCTTGATGTCCGGTCTTCACCTTGACATAATATTAATCAGCATCCGCCAGGGGGTGATACTTGTGATGCGTCTCCTCAGCATATCTATCCGAGGCGTGGACATAGCGGGTGGTGGTATCCAGCGATTCGTGCCCCAGGAGGATTTGAATGGCTGCGGGGTTGGCGCCTCCTTCCGCCAGATAGGTAGCGAAGCCATGCCGTAACGAATGCGCTGAAGTGGGAGTATTGATTCTCAGCTTTTCGCGATACCGCTTGATTTTCTCCTGAAGATAGTTGGTGGAGATTTTCCTTTTGGGGTTGACGACATTCCTGCCGGCGTAGGGAATGAAGAGTGCGGGACAGTTCTCCGCGCGGGTATTCAGATAGGCTTCAAGATGTTGCTGGGCACGGGGGGTCAGATAGACAAAGCGCTGCTTTCGGCCTTTTCCAGTGATGAAGATGCGTCCGCTGGCATCAATTTGACTGCGTTTAAGGTTACATAACTCCGAAATGCGCATTCCGGTGGCGAATAATACCTCCAGCATCGCCCGGTTTCGCAGTGCTACCGCGGGATTTGATTCCAGGTGGGTAGGAGCCTCAATCAACCGGACCAGCTCGCCAAGCTCCGCCACCTGGGGGTGTTTTCGGTCCGCCTTGGTCAACTTTACCGCCTCCGGCGGGAGCGGGCAGTGATAGTCCATATCAATGAGGTATTTCAAGTAGCTACGCAGGGCAGACAGCATCCGGTTTATCGACCGGGCATCAAGCACTTTGTCGGCACGCTCCGCAAGTCTCGCCGTTTTGCGGTCCCTCGAGACCAGATAGGCCTTGTAGTAGGTGATGGCGCGTTTGTCCACCTGGTCAAACTCAATGTTGCTCTCCTCCAGGAACTGGCGGAAAACATTGAGGTCTCGCTCGTAGTTGTAGACCGTCTCCGGGGAGTAGTTGCTGGACTGCAGGTTTAAGAGGTAGTCATCCATGTGCGGCAGCATAACTAATTCACCTTCATTTAACTGAGTGTAAGAGATATTATACTCAGTTATTATATGCTTGTCAAGCTTCCCCTTCCGCCAGGTCCCCCGACCACCAAGCCCTCAATGACCTCAATCACCAAGCCCCCCGATTAAGTCCTTGGGTCACGGTGCATTTTACCACTCCCCCGCTGGAAGCGGGCCACCAGATATGCGCATGACAGTGCCCTGCCGGCTCCTCCCAGGCTTTGCAGACCGAGTCCTGCTCGGGGCACTCAATTGCGATGCTGGTGCTCACATTACCAATATCACCCTCCCCGGAAAGCCCCGTGGAATTCTAGTCCCCCTTTAATATTATGTCAACTTACACCCGCTTGCCAAGGCCCTCCCCTTGAGGTAAACTCTGCTGTTATTCCCCGGGATGCTGAGCGATGGACTTTGAATTTTCCCCCGAAGAAAAGCGGTTCAAGGAGGAAGTCCGCCAGTTTTTCCAGTCCGAGCCAGAGCTGTGCTCGGGATTTGTGGAGGAGTGGCACGGCGGCGAGGGGTTCGGACCCCGGAGCTGGGCGCTATTGAGAAAGCTGGGCGAAAAGCGATGGCTTACCCCCTCGTGGCCCCGGAAATACGGCGGACTGGGGCTTCCCTACATCTACTATTACATCATCCAGGAGGAGATGTCCTACTGGCTCGGACTTTATGCCTGCGTGGGAACAGCGATGGCTGGTCCCATTATTCTCCAGCACGGCACCGAAGAGCAGAAGGACTTCTACCTGCCCCGGATAGCCCGGGGGGAAATTGAGTTCTGCCTGGGCTACAGCGAGCCGCAGGCGGGCTCCGACCTCGC
>CAYHBC010000073.1:0-5137 GCA_964354775.1 uncultured Dehalococcoidales bacterium | reverse complement strand
GGGCCGTGTCTCAGTCCCCATCTGGCTGACCATCCTCTCAGACCAGCTACTGATTATCGCCTTGGTGAGCCATTACCTCACCAACTAGCTAATCAGACATAAGCCCCTCCTTAAGCGCCCGAAGGCTTTAATAACCAAACATCCTTTTGGTTACCTTATGCGGTATTAGTCCGCCTTTCGGCGGATTATTCCCCACTTGAGGGCAGGTTACTTACGTGTTACTCAGCCGTTTGCCACTAGAATACAACCCGAAGGCTATATCCCCGTTCGACTTGCATGCATAAGGCACACCGCCAACGTTCATCCTGAGCTAGGATCAAACTCTCCACAAACAACCTTCCTTCCACTATTCAATTGTTAATGTGCCTCCAGGTTTACACTCTTATCTTACCTATTCATTCCTCTTTTGTCAACTTATTATGGCGATAATAAAGTAGTGTATACACTAAAATATGCTAATTTAGCTCGCCCTACTCCAGCCGGAAATTCTTTTTCCCCACGGCACTGCCTAATTCGCTCTCCAGCTCAGCACAGTAGTTTACACTTATTTCGGGCATCTCCAGCCTGGTGATGCCGTCTTCATTGATGACCACGAGCGAGACCTTGTTCTCACCGGGATAGTCCTTCAGGATATTGATAATGCCGCGAAGATGCTCGGCACCGGACTCCACTCCGCCGGTCTGGTCGATATTTATTACCAGTTGCTTCGCTTGCCTGCCCGGGCTTTGATATTGACGCACCTCCTGGCAATTTAACCCCGCTTTACCATCCCTTGTTTTAGTCAACCCCTTGACCACCAGGATGTTGCCGTCTTTCCAGAGCTCTCTGGTATCTTCGTAGAGCCTCGACCAGGCTACCACCTCCACGCTGTCCTCGGCGTCCTCAAGAGTGGCGACAATGAAGGGGCGTTTGTCGCGGGTGGAAAACTGCTGTATTCCGGTAACCATTCCCGCGGTTATCACCACCTCGCCAGCCTTTTCGGCGGTGATTTCACCACAGGTGGCGGTGATTATTGAGCGCAGCTCGGGGCTGAGCGTGTCCAGGGGATGCTGTGAAAAGCGGACTCCTAATAATTCCCTTTCCCATTCAATCTTCTGCTTGTTGGATACCTCATTCTCCTTCTCCTCGTCGGGGGTGAGAATGGAGGCGGGGGAAGCCTGCTCCCAGGAATCAAACATGCTGACCTGCCCCGATTCCCTTTTCCTCTGCTCCATTTGAGCCAGGGAAATAACCCGGTCCAGCGATTTGAGCAGTGTCTTGCGACTGCTCAAGGAATCGAAGGCACCGGCTTTAATCAGGCTTTCCAAAGTCTTCTTGTTGATACTGTGGAGGTCAACTCTCTGGCAGAAGTCTCCGATGGACTGGAAATCGCTCCCCTGATTGCGAGTTGATAAAAGGCGCTCCACGGGAGAGCCCCCGACATTTTTAATCGCCGCCAGCCCGAAGCGGATGGCTGAGCCGTCTTCTCCCCCGGGGTCAATGGTGAAGTCAGCCTCGCTGCGGTTAATATCCGGAGGGAGCACCTTGATGCCGAGGCGGTGACATTCCACGATGGCGGAGCGGACCTTGTCCATATTGCCGGAGTAAGTGTTCAGGAAGGCAGTCATATACTCGGTGGGATAGTTTGCCTTGAGGTAGGCATTGCGGTAGGCTAACAGGGCATAGCTTACGCTGTGAGCCTTATTGAAGGCGTAACCGGCGAAGGGCTCTATCAGGGAGAACACCTCCTGGGCTACCTCCGTCGCTACCCCCTTTTTGTTTGCTCCGGAGATGAAGTTCTTCTCCTCCTTCCTCATCACCGCGGCTATCTTTTTGCCCATGGCTTTACGCAGGATGTCAGCCTGCCCCAGGCTGTATCCTGCCAGAGCCTGGGCGATGAACAGCACCTGTTCCTGGTAAACAATGACCCCGTAGGTCTCCCCGAGAATTTCCTTCAAGGCGGGATGGGGATAGCGAATGGGAATGACGCCGTGCTTGGCTTTTATGAAGGTGTGGATTTGCTCTATGGGTCCCGGGCGGTAAAGCGCTACCATTGCGGCGATGTCGTTGAAGTTGCTGGGCTGGAGCTCCTTTATGTAGCGGCGCATGCCGCTTGACTCCAGCTGGAATACTCCTTCAGTTTCTCCCGAAGCCAGCAGCTGGAAAGTCCGGGCATCGTCCAGGGGCAGATTTTGCAAATCCAGGGAGACGCCCTGGTTCTGCTCGATGACCTGTTTAGCCTTGGACAGGATGGTCAGATTAGCCAGCCCCAGGAAGTCCATCTTGAGCAGCCCCAGACGGGCAATGTTGTCCATGTGGAACTGGGTCATAACCGAGTGCTGACCGGGCTTGCCCTTGCTTGCTAGCTGGAGGGGCACATATTCGGTTAACGGGGCATGGGATATGACCACGCCGGCAGCGTGGGTGCTGAAATGGCGGACGCCGCCTTCCAGCTTCCGCGCCACCTCAATTAGATTGTGCACCGTTTCATCCTGGAGATACATATCGTGAAGCTCTTTACTTTCCTCCAGCGCCCGGTCCAGAGTTATCGTCAGCTCTACGGGGATGAGCCGGGCTATCTGGTCCACCTGGGCGTAGGGTATACCCAGAGCCCGCCCGGTATCCCTCAGCGCCGCCCGGGCCCCCAGGGTTCCAAAGGTGATGATTTGAGCCACATGGTCGGTGCCGTATTTCTGGTTCACATGGGTCAGGACTTCGTCGCGGCGGTCATCCTGAAAGTCGAGGTCAATATCGGGCATCTCGTGGCGCTCAATGTTCAGGAAGCGCTCAAAGACCAGGTTGTAGGTAAGGGGGTCAATATCGGTAACCCCCAGGCAGTAAAGGGCGAGGCTGGCAGCGGCGCTCCCCCGAACGCCGAAGTAAATGCCCTGCTCCCGGGCAAAGGAGGTAATCTCCCCGATAACCAGGAAATAGTCGGCAAATTTTGTTTTCTGAATGACCTCAAGCTCATAGGTCAGCCGTTCCTCCGCTTCCCTGGTTGGTTTAGAGTAGCGCCTTTTCAGTCCTTCCTGGCAGAGCCGGGATAGAAAATCATCGGCAGTCACGCCCTGGGGCAGGGCTACTTTGGGCAGGTGAACCCGGCTAAAGTCCAGCTCCAGCCGGCACATATCGGCGATGCGCCGGGTGTTCTCTATCGCCTGGGGCAAGTCCCGGAACAGCTCCTCCATCTCCCCGGGGCTTTTCAGGTAGAAGAAGTCTCCCGCCATCCTCAGCCTTTTTTCATCATATATTGAGGTGTTGGTCTGGATGCACAGCAGGAGCTCGTGAATGGAGGCGTCTTCCCGGTTGGCATAATGGACATCGGCGGTGGCTACCAGGGGAATATCAAGCCTTTTTGACAGGGAAATGAGCTCGGGGTTAACCCGTTCCAGTTCGGGGATAGGATTTCTTTCCAGCTCCAGGTAGTAGTCGGGGAAGGTTTCCTTATACCACGAGGCTCTCTTAGCGGCTTCATCAAGCTGGTTGTCCAGGATGAAGCGGGCTAGCTCGCCGTTGAGGCAGCCCGAGAGGACGATAAGCCCCTCGCGGTGAAGCGTGAGGAGCTCCTTATCAATTCTTGGTTTATAATAGATTCCTTCAAGGTGGCTTTTGGTCGCCAGTTGAATTAAGTTGCGGTATCCGGTTTCATTTTTGGCTAAGATGGTGAGATGGTAGGGAGTCCGGTATGCGGAGTCGCGGCTGTGGCGAGAGGTCGGGGCAAGGTAAACCTCGCAGCCGATGATTGGCTTTATCCCTGCGTCCCGGGCAGCGGTATAAAAGTCAATCACGCCATACATCGCCCCGTGGTCGGTGATGGCGAGACTGTCCATACCCAGCTCCTTGGTCCGGGCGATAATCTGAGGGATGCGACACATGCCGTCAAGCAGGCTATACTCGGTATGAACATGCAGATGGGTGAACTCTGGCGGCATTTTACTAATTATAGCATTGCCATGTCGTTGCGTTATTATTGGGGGGAAAATTGCGGTGAAAAAAAATAAAATTATCGCCACGGCTCTCTACTGGCTATTTATACTTAGCTTTCCCCTCCTGCTCGTCACCACCACCGTCCGCGGCGAGGTCAACTGCGCCCGCCTCTATGAATACGGGTTTGATAAATACAATGTCAGCCAGACCACCGCGCTGAATAGCACCCAGCTAAGCGCGGTAGCCCAGAGGCTGATTGGCTTCTTCAACTCCAGGGTGGAGACGCCTCAGATGAATGTAACCAACGAGAATGGGGAGGAGTTCGCGCTGTTCCACGACTACGAGCTCGTCCACCTGGACGATGTAAAGAGGCTCTTCGGGCTTAACTCCCTGGTGCAGGAGGCAGTCCTGGTCTATATTATTGCTTATATCCTGCTCTTTTTCCTGGGGATGAAACGGCGCTGGCAGGACTTAGTCCGGGGAATAATGTGGGGGTGTGTCCTGACCCTGGCGCTGGTTGGCGGACTGGGTCTTGCCTCGCTATTCTTCTTTGAGGAGATGTTTATCCAGTTTCACCTCGTGGTGTTCCCTAACCTCTACTGGCTGCTTGACCCCGGCAAGGACTATCTCATTATGCTGTTTCCCCAGGGGTTCTGGCTGGATGCGGTCTATATCGGTGCCGGACTGGTTGTGGCGGTGGCTTTGCTTTCAGGCGGTCTTTCCTGGGCGATTCCCCGAAAAATCAAAAGTCAAAATACAAAATGACAGGGCAAAAATAAAAAGATAGCTAAATGATATAGTTAAATTTTTAAGATTGAGGGAGTAGTCCATGCGTGGTTTTTTGCTTTCAGGGAAAGAAACGGGGGGTATCTAAGTATATTGCTATCTGGCAAAATTGACAAGCAACAAGCGTTGTGTTAAAATTAACCAGTATGAAGCTTAGAAACTGGGTTTTACCAATGGTGCGAGGCTTGTAGATGACAGTTACAAGCAATATAGCAAGCTATATTATTAGGTACAGACGCATAGTTTGCTCGGTGGCTACCTTTAGTAATATCCATATTTACAAGATGCATAAAATAAACTCGGAGGTGAAGTAATGGCAAAATTGGAAGATCTGGTAGTAAGTGGAAAAGAGGAGGATAGAAAGCTGGTAGGCGAAATTTTGGAGCCATATATACGCCTAGATAAAGAAAACTGTGAAATTCGACCTACGGAAGAGTGGGATAAG
>CAYHBC010000072.1:0-5332 GCA_964354775.1 uncultured Dehalococcoidales bacterium | reverse complement strand
TGCTTACCCAGACTTCGCTTCCCGGTTCGCTCTCAAATATAGCCACGTCAACCGTTTCTCCATTTCCGGGAACGGTGTATGTCCCGTAGGATATATCGGGAGAGTCAGGAGTATACTCGCTGGGTGTCTCGGTCTCCGGCGGTTCATATTGGGATTGACCCATACACGTCACCTGGCCTCCCGCCTTCATCACATACTTCACCAACTGTTGAGTAGCGGTATTAGTCCATATTTGCATGATAACCTCTTGCTCGGGCATGGTCATCTCAAGCCCGACGCAGCTTGCTCCATCAATCGTATCCTCTCCGATATTCTCCCATATCTGGTGAGACTCTGTGCCGGCGGCAGCCATGTTATAGTCCGCCCACTGCCCTTCTGCCGCAGCCATAAAGCCGGTATATGCGCCTTGAGTGCCTCCTCCCCCACCACCTCCAGTCTGATTCCCACCTCCAGTCTGATTCCCACCGCCAGTTTCATTCCCACCTCCACCACCACCGCCTCCCTTACAAGCTGGCAATAAAGTTATCGCCAGCAGAAGAGCGATTACAATGACCAGTATCTTATTCATCTTCATCCTTTCAGCCTCCTTACCCCAAATTAGCCCGCGCCGTCAGCTTTCTTGAATGCTTTTACTGGCTTGCCTCTCAGCCCAGTTGCCTATCCAGGGTATCTTCCACATCTTGCCGGTGCCCGCCATGACCATCAGGACAATCCACAAAACAAGTGTCAAAATCCAGGCAATTATGCCGAGGACGTGCACAAATTTCCATGCCCCTAGCCCGGCAGTTGAGCCAGTCCAGAAGCCAGTCCAGGCGCTGGACCATATGGCAGCACTGATGATGGCCAGGATAATGAGGACGGCGTTCATTATGCCGAGAGCCATAATGGACTGCCAGGCGTGGAATTTGACGAAGCGGCTCTTCTTTTCTATCACCACGAAGATTATGCCGGTTATCCACCAACCTACGTAGCAAAGAAGCCCGGCAGTGTTGGGCTTCATGCCGGTGCTGCTCTCGGCTTCACCTTCAGCTTTGCCTTCAACCTTGCCTTTGTCTTCACTCTTGGCTTTGCTCTCGGCTTTGCTTTTGGCTTTGCCCCGGGATGTCTTTGCCGGGGCAGGGGCAGCACCGAGCTTGGCACCACAACCGGTGCAGAACTTAGCATCATCGGGATTTTTAGCGCCGCATTTAGGACAAAACATCTTCCGCCTCCTGTCTCATTTTTACCAATATAATGGAGCTTTGAGGGCGGCGATGTCAATAGGGCAGGCTGAATTTTCAACTTTCAGCCGTCAGTTGACCGCTGGTATTTATCAGGGTATTGACCCGGTGATACAATTCCCCGTGGTATGGAAGGGCGGGACATTCTTAAACTGGAGCCCATCGGGGTAATCCACTCCCCCTATCAAGTGGGGCAGGCGCCATATCAAGGGCGGGGACGGGAGGAAATCTGCGAAGTAGAGGTGTTTAAGCGGTTTGAGAAGGGCTTGAAGGATATAGAGGGATTTTCCCACATCGTGCTGATATACTGGTTTCACCGGTCCCGGGGGTATTCCCTGGTGGTCAGGACTCCCTGGGAGGTAACGCCGCACGGTCTTTTCGCCACCAGGTCGCCCAATAGACCCTGCCCCCTGGGGCTATCGGTGGTGAGGCTGGTAGCCCGGGAGGGGAATGTGTTAAAGGTGAAGGACCTTGACGCCATAGACGGCACCCCTCTTCTGGATATAAAGCCTTATGTGCCCGCCCTGGATGAGGCGGACAGGGTCAAAACTGGCTGGCTGGAAAATAAGCTGAGGACGAAAGAAAGCTGACCGCAGTCCAGATTGTCATATTATTAGCCACGGGCATGGTCGTTGGTTTCGCCAGCGGGCTGCTTGGAGTTGGCGGCGCCTTTATCACCGTCCCGGTTACCTATTGGGTAATCGTGGATATGGGAGTTGCCCCCGCTCTGGCGATAAAAATAGCCTTCGGGACGAACCTGCTGGTGATTTTGTTCACGGCGATAAGCGGTGCCCTGGGGCATAACCGCAGGGGAGCAGTCCGCTGGAAGGCGGCGCTGGCTCTGGGCTCGCTGGGACTGGCGGGAGCTTTGGTCGGGGCTGTCCTGGCGGTTCATTTTGTCCCCGGCGGGGCGCTGAAGACCGCCTTCGGCGGAATAGTCCTGGCCGGCGCTCTGTGGATGGGTCTGGATGCCACGCTGAAGTTGACCCGGGAAAAGGGTGGGCTGAGGGAGAATTTAGCCCTTCTCGCCCCCTGTGGCTTTCCCATTGGAGTGGCAACCGGGCTGACCGGACTTGGCGGCGGGGTACTGGCGGTCCCCCTGCTGGTGGTGGCGGCGGGTTTTCCGATGCATCTGGCGGTGGGCACCTCCACGGCGGTGATAGCCTTTACCAGCCTCGGCGGCGCTTTGGGCTATATGGCGAATGGTCCGGTAATGTCCCCTCTTCCCCACTCAATAGGGCTGGTAAATCTTCCCATCTGGCTGTGCCTGGCGGCGACCAGTGTGCCTATGGCGCAGCTTGGCGCCAGGGTCGCCCATGCTCTGCCCGCCCGCCAGCTTATGTATCTCTTTATCGCCGTTATGGTCTATGTCGGGCTGAGGATGCTCGGCGCGCTCTAGCCCCGACCGGGAGCATTTAAGTCTGTATCCAGAGCACCACATAGTATATTCCTATCCCGATAAAGATAATGGAAACCACCACCCGAATTATTTTCTCAATGCGGGTAAGCGCATTGAGCCAGCCAGAAACGCGGGACACGCCAGCGGATAGGAATACGCCAAATACCAGGACGGGGAGTCCGGTGCCAAGGGCAAACACCGCGGGCAGCGTTACGCCGCCGCTAGTTTTAAGAGCTAAAGGTATCAATGCTCCAAAGAATAGAACAGCGCTATAAGGGCAGAAGGCTAGAGCGAAAAGCAAGCCTAGCAGTAACCCGCCGAGCATTCCCCGGTCAGCGACCTTTCCTCCTATTGAAGATAGCTTTCCGCCTCCGATGTTAAAGGAAACACGGTCGATGTTCAGCATTATCAGTCCTACCACAATCAGAAGAGGTCCTAAGATTCGCTCGCCGAAGTCCTGAAGAAATGAAGCGACTCCGGGGATTTCAAGACCAGCCACGATTATCAGTATGCCGAGGACAGAATAGGAAATCATGCGCCCCGCGGTGTAGAGCGTTGCCGTCATAATAGCATAGCGGCGGTCGGTTACCCTGCGGCTGACATAGGCTATGGCGGCGATGTTGGTAGCCATAGGGCAGGGGCTGATGGCAGTCAGCAACCCCAGGAGCAGTGCCGAGAGCACCGGGATATTAACGCTTCCGGTGATGCCACCCAAGTCCATTACCCTTCTCCCCTGAGGCTTTGCTCTATTTTGTCCTTCACTACCGCGACAAACGCCGCGTCATCGTCCAGGTGGTACCAGATATCCATCACCTCCTGGATATGGTCGGTGCCGTCTCTTACCGTGTTGATAAACAGGGACGAGGTATAAGCACGATATTTCTTAACGATGGCAGCGTTTTGTTCATCCTCTACATTAATTACCTCAAAGGTCACCTTGCCATTAGCCAGCTCAGGGGCAAAGTAAGTCTCCACGGTATAGCGAATGCCGTCCTCCGCATAGATACAGCCATGGCAGCGTTGGGTGCGGTGAAAGTAAACGACATCTACCCTGTCGGCGGGACCTGAGGGGGTATCTGAAGGCGGAGGCGGAGGTGTAGCCGGCGGCGTGCAGCCTGCCATTAGAGACAGGGCTAAGCCTGCCAGGAGGAGACGATGTAGAACTCTGGTTGCCATATTCATTGTAGTTGGTCTTCTTACTTTAAGCATTTCTCGCTCCTTTTGTCAGTTGGGGTGGGGCTATCCCGGCGGAGAAGTAGCGGCGGCGGAGCCAGAGAGCCACATTGACCAGGCTGATGAGAACTGGAACTTCTATGAGTGGGCCTATCACTGTGGCGAAAGCCTGCCCTGAACCAATCCCGAAGATTGATACCGCTACTGCTATAGCGAGCTCGAAATCATTGCTGGCTGCTGTAAAGGCTACGGCGACTGTCCTGGGGTATCCCACCTTGAGCTTGTAGGCTATGAAAAATGTAACGAACCACATAATGAGAAAGTAGCCGAGCAGCGGCAAGGCTACCCTGAGAACGTCATAGGGAAGCTCAACTATATATTCCCCTTTCAGCGAGAACATCACCACGATTGTAAATAGCAACGCTGCGGGGGTTATCGGGCTTATTTTCCCAGCGAATACGCTTTCAAACCATTCTCTTCCTTTACTTTTCAGCAGGCTGAACCTGGTAGTCAATCCAGCGGCAAAAGGTATGCCAAGATATATCAGGACAGTTTTTGCAGCGTCGCCAATGGATACACTTACGTCTACACCTTCAACAAGTCCAAGCTTGGGTAGCGCTAGAGTTATAAACAAGTAGATATAGACGGCATAGAGCAAAATCTGAAAGACAGCATTGAAGGCAACAAGCCCAACGGCAAGTTCTCTATCCCCTTCAGCCAGCTCGTTCCACACTATAACCATGGCTATACATCTCGCCAACCCTACCAGTATGATGCCGACCATATATTCGGGGAAGCTTCTCAGGAAGATTATTGCCAGTAAAAACATCACTAAAGGACCAACAATCCAGTTTGTGATTAGCGAGAGGCCTAAGAGCTTAAGATTTTGGAAAACCTTCCCGATTTCCTCGTATCTAACCTTTGCCAGAGGGGGATACATCATCAGGATGAGCCCTATGGCAATGGGGATGGAGGTGGTGCCGACCTGGAAGCGGGAGATGAAGGACGAGCTTTCAGGATAAAGATAACCCAGCCCCACCCCCAGACCCATAGCCAGGAATATCCAGAGGGTAAGAAAACGTTCAAGTGGGGGAAGCCTTTTCTTTTGTGCCATAAGAAGCCTTTGCTCCATCTCGCTGTCGGTCACACTCTCCTCGGACAAACAACCCGGGCGTTATTCCCTCTCCTTAATCCACTTTTTAATTTCCTCACGGCTGGGAATTCTGCCCTCGGAGACCTTCACGCCGTCAATGACAACGCCGGGGGTTAGAAATATCCCTTTGGCAGTGAAAGCCTTTACATCCTTCACCTCCACCACTTCGGCTTCCTGCTCTAATCCCAGTTCCTTCACCGCCTTTTGCGCATTCCCTAAAGTGGCGTGACACTTAGGGCAGCCCGTTCCATAAACCTCTATCTTCATAACGCACCTCCTTAAATTTTATTTATTTCCTCATTAAGACAGGATGAACCCGGCTATCCAGCCCACAAGAGTCCCCAGGATAATAATGGTCGGGACATAAACCAGAGCTTTCTTGAATCC
>CAYHBC010000071.1:0-5433 GCA_964354775.1 uncultured Dehalococcoidales bacterium | reverse complement strand
TGTGGCTCTACGGGGGTTGGTATCCCGCGGGGTTCGCCCTTGATGCCACCAGGGTCTCCGATGTGCTCTATGCCTGGACGCATCCCTCGTGAGGTGACTTTAGCTAGTCAACCTTTTTGACCGCCAGGAGGACGTCGCTATCGGAAATCCGCTTCTTTTCAGCATAGGCGCCCTCGGGGGGCGGACCCCAGGTAAGCTCCCGGGAGAGGGTCTCCTGCTTGATATAGTCGCTAAAGTCCCTCATAACCCGGCTAATCCGTTCCTCCCCCTGGTAAGAGGTAACAATATGGTCAGCAACATCAAATCCAGCGGCGCGCCGCATCGTCTGGATATGGCGCACAATCTCCCGGCTGAGCCCCTCGGCAACTAGCTGAGGAGAAGGCTCGGTCTCCACCGCTACCTGGTATTTTCCATCGTCAGCCACGGCATAGCCCGGCAGAGCCTCAGCGAGCCTGTCCGTAGCAAACTCCAGCTTCTTAACGTTGAGCTCCTCCATAACATCGGAGGAGAACTTCTGCAAAGCACCCTTCTCGCTCTCCTGGCTTAGGACAACCACCGCCAGGGCTAGCGGCTGGCGCACCTTGATGCCCACCTTAGCCCGCGCCGCCCTGCCCAGACTGGCTATTCGCATCGCCAGCCTGACTTCATCGTTTAGCCCCTCGTCAATTTTGTCTTCCTCCGCCTCGGGGAAATTGCTCAGGTGGACGCTCTGGGGAGCTTCGGAGTTGACAGAGCAGACCAGGTTGCGGTAAAGCTCCTCGGCAATAAAAGGAACAAAGGGAGCTAAGAGCCGGGACAAAGTCTCCAGGCAGTGGTACAGCGTGGTATAGGCTGCCCTCTTATCGGCGTCCTCCCCGCTTTTCCAGAACCGCCGCCGGCTCCGCCGCACATACCAGTTGGAAAGCCCGTCCACGAAGTCCCCCACCCGGCGCGCCGCCGGGGTGAGGTCATAGCCCTCCAGCGCCCGGGTCACATCACGGGTAAGCCGGTTAAGCTCCGAGAGAGTCCAGTTGTCCAGGGGGGAAAAAGAGACTGCTTCCCCGGGTCGGGGAACGAAGCGGTCGATATTGGCATAGAGAACGAAGAAGGAATAGGTATTCCACAGGGTAAGCAGGTCCTTCCGCATCGCCTCCTCCATCGCCCTGGTAGAGAAGCGGTGGACATTCTCTGCCGGCGCCGAAGTGAGCAAATACCACCGCAACGCATCGGCGCCGTAGCTGTTCACCACCTGCCAGGGGTCAACCACATTGTTTTTCGACTTGCTCATCTTCTCCCCCTGGGCGTCCACGACGTGCCCCAGGCAGATAACATTTTTAAAACAGGGGCGGTCAAAGAGCAGGGTGGATATGGCGTGGAGGCTGTAAAACCAGCCGCGGGTCTGGTCAATGGCTTCACAGATAAAATCGGCGGGGAAGTTCTGCTCAAACTGCTCTTTATTCTCAACGGGATAATGCCACTGGGCCAGGGGCATAGCCCCGGAGTCAAACCAGCAGTCAATCACCTCGGGGACCCGCCGCATCGTCTTGCCGCATCCGGGGCAGGGAAAGGCGATTTCATCTACATAAGGGCGGTGGAGGTCGGTGAGGGCTTCTGCCTGAGGGCTGCGAGCTTTTAAGTCTGTAACGCTGCCGACACATTCCAGCTTGCCACAGGACTGGCATCTCCAGATATTCAGCGGCGTCCCCCAGTAACGCTCCCGGGAAAAAGCCCAGTCAACATTGTTCTCCAGCCAGTCGCCGAAGCGACCGTGCTTGATGTGCCCGGGATACCAGTTGATTTCATCGTTGCCGCCGGTAAGCCTCTCCTTCACCGCGGTGGTCTTGATATACCACGCCTCTTTGGCGTAGTAGAGCAGGGGGGCTTCGCAGCGCCAGCAGAAGGGATAGGTATGGGTAATCGTCCCGCTGCGGTAGAGCAGCCCCCGCGACTCAAGGTCGCTGATGATTAAGGGGTCGGCGTCCTTGACGAACCTGCCCGAAAAGGGATAGGTGCCGGTAATATTACCCTGTAAGTCCACCATGTGGACGAAATCCAGGAGATGAGCCTGACCAGCCTCAAAGTCCACCTCGCCGTAGGCGGGGGCGATGTGGACAATCCCCGTCCCCTCCTCCAGGGAGACGAAGTCGCCGGCAATAACGGGGTAAAGCAGGTTTTTCTTGGGCTTCTGGAGGCGAAATCCCCCTGCAGCACCACCGCCAGACGCCTGAGGACGGCTTCTCTCCACTCCAAAGCTATGGGGATTAAATAAGGGTTCGTAAGTCGCCTTTACCAGCTCGCTGCCCTTTAGCGTTCCCACCACGGGGCAGTCCCCCAGCCCCACCAGCCCCCGCAGGGCTGAGGCTAGAATGAGATATTCTTCGCCGTTGTCCACCACGGAATACTCGGCATCGGGAGCCACCGCCAGGGCGGTGTTCCCCGGGAGCGTCCAGGGGGTGGTCGTCCAGGCAAGAAGGTAAGTCGGCAGGTCAGGAGCAGCGCCGAACTTTTGAAGATACCCGGTAACTGTTCTCTCCGCCACCCTGAACTTTATGTAAACCGAGGGGTCCTCGGCGTCGTCGCGGTAGCCCAGGGCGACCTCGTGGGAGCTCAGGGACGTCCCGCACCTCGGACAGTGCGGCGTTACCTTATATCCCTGGTAGACCAGCCCCTTGTCCCACATCTGCTTGATAGCCCACCAGCAGGACTCAATATAGCCGTTGTCCAGAGTTTTATAGGCATTTTCCATATCCAGCCAGCAGCCGATGCGCTCGGTAACCCTCTCCCACTCCTTGATATACTTAAAAACGCTCTCCCTGCAGCGCTGGTTGAACTTCGCCATCCCATACTCCTCAATCTGCGCCTTGCTGGTGAGCCCGAGGTCGTCCTCCACCTCCAGCTCCACGGGCAGCCCGTGGCTATCCCATCCCGCCTTGCGGGGGACATAAAAGCCCTTCATCGTCCGGTAGCGGCAGACGACATCCTTGAACAGCCGGGAGAGCACATGGTGAATTCCCGGACTGCCGTTAGCCGTGGGCGGACCTTCGTAAAAGACATACCTTTTCGCTCCTTTCCGCCCCTCAACGCTGCGGTTAAAGACCTTGCCCTCTTTCCAGTAGGAAAGAATCTCCTTCTCCAGCGGGGCAAAGTCTACCCTGCTATCTACCTGATGAAACATCGCCTAGCCCTGTTTGGGTAAAATAACCACCTTTCTATCCTCCCCTTCTCCGATGCTGCTGGTGGTCACTGAGGGATGGTCCGCCAGGGCAAGGTGGATAAGGCGGCGTTCGCTGGCCGGCATCGGCTCCAGGGTGATTGCCCGGCGAGTTAACTCCACCTGCTCCGCCAGACGCAGCGCTAGCTGCTTCAAGGCCTCCTCCCGGTGTTTCTTATACCCCCCGATATCCACGGACAGCGGCAGCCAGGAGTCCAGTTTCCGTGCCACTATAAGCCGGACAATATATTCCAGGGAGGTCATCGCCTGACCACGACGCCCGATTAAAACGCCCAAATCCTCGCCGGTGACATTCAAAAGCAGGGGCACCTGGCTGGTGGAGACCTCAACGCCCGCCTTTACCTCCATTAACTCCAGGAGCTTCTCCACGACCTCTCTGGCGGTGTCGGCCACATCCCTTCCCCGCTGCGGCGGCAGCTTCACCCTGATTACTGCTTCCTCGCCTCCTATCCCCAGAATCCCCGCTTTCCCCTCCCGGACAACCTCCACCCCAAGCTGGTCACGAGCCAGCCCTACCTGCTTTTCCGCTTTCTCCAACGCCTCCTCCACCGTCTTTCCCCTTATCTCCAGTTCCTCCATGCTCCACTCTCCTTTTAGCGCTCCGCTGCCTTACTCCTGCTTTGGTGACGCCGCCTGAGCCCCGCGCCTCAGGTAGCCCCAGCCGGTGACCTTATACTGAATCCCGATGCCAATCACATTGGAAACCGCCCAGAAAAGAGCCAGCCCGCTGGGAAACATCAAGGTGAACAGGGCAAACATAAACGGCATCATCAACAGCATCATGGTGTTCATTGATTGCTGTCTGGGGTCAAGGGAGGGCGCGGTCACCATTTTCTGCTGCACCCACATTGAGCCACCGACTATAATGGCTAAAATCAGGGTGCCGTCGGGAAACCCTAAATTAAGCCACAGGAAATGGCTGTTAAGCGGTATCGCCCGGGCGATTACCTCCGAGGAGTAAAGATGGTGGAATAAGTCCAGCAGGCTTTCCGGAGTAGTAGCTAAAGCCCTCATAATGGACTGGTAAAGAGCAATCCACACCGGAAATTGAATCAACAGCGGCCAGATACAGCCCAGGGGATTTACCCCGGCTTCCTTATAAAGCTTCATCATCTCCTGCTGGAGCTTCCGTTGATTTTTCCCGTACTTCTTCTGCAGCTCCTGGATTTTAGGCTGCATGGTCTGCATAATCCTGGTGGAGTGGAGCTGCCTCAAGGTAAGAGGCAAAAGTATCAGGCGGACGATAACGGTAAGGGCAATGATTGCCAGCCCGAAGCTGTTAAAAAAAACAGCGCTCAGGGCAATCAACCCGTTAAGCATCGGGTTGAGGATAATCAAGTCCCACGGGTTAGCCATAACTATCGTCCTCTATTCCCCGCTCAGGGGAAGTTTCCAGGTCACCTCCCCCCGCTCAATGTCCACGGCGTACAGAAAGTTGTCCTGACCTCGAACATAAACTATGCCGTCCTGAACACAAGGGGTTGCCTGGACCGGAACGCCAATCGATACCTCGCTCACCACCCGGCTGTCCACCACGGCAGCGGTTTTAAGAAGATATATTGCTCCCGACTCGGAAATAACGATGAGCAAATCACCGCTCAAAAGCGGTGAGACCACGATGGGGCTTTGGGCATCAAAAGACCATAGCTCCGTGCCGTTATCGGCATCAATAGCGTAGACCTTACCGTCAAGGCATCCGGCATAAACAGTGCCGTTGCCTGCCACCGGAGTAGACCAGAAACAGTTGCCGGCGGGAAATTCCCATAAGGGCTCGTCCTCCCCCACCTTCACCGCATAGAGCCTGCTATCAAAGGTGCCGGCAAAGAGCGTCCCTTCGTGGACCAGGGGAGAGGAAACAAATCCTATCCCTGACCCCGTGGCGAAGCTCCAGGTTACACCGCCGTCTTCAGCCGAGAGGGCATAAAGGCGCCCCTCAAAAGTGGTCAGGTAAAGGCTATCCCCCTCAACACCGGGAGTAGACCAGAGCTTCTCGCTGAGAATAGCCGACTCCCACCTTTTATCCCCGAAGTCCCTGTCCAGACAATAAACCTTTCCATCCGAGCTCGTTACATATAGGGCATCATCGCCCACCAGGGGACTGCCCACGACGCTTCCTATCGCCCCGCCCACCTTGGGATAAAACCATTCATTTTCCCTTGTCTGGGGAAACTCCTGACCCTGGCTCCGGGCTGAAGCGTTCAGGGCATAGACCCTGCCGTTAT
>CAYHBC010000070.1:0-5531 GCA_964354775.1 uncultured Dehalococcoidales bacterium | reverse complement strand
TGGCGGCAGCCGTTCCCCGGACCGGGGCTGGCGATTCGCATCATCGGCGAGGTGACCCGGGAGAAGCTGGAACTCCTCCGCTCAGCCGACTGGATAGTTATGAACGAGATTAAAAAGGCCAAGCTTTACCGCCAGCTATGGCAGAGCTTCGCCGTGCTCACCGGCATCAAGAGCGTGGGGGTTACCGGGGACTACCGCAGCTACGGCTACCTAATCGCCGTCAGGGCGATAATCAGCGACGACGCCATGACCGCCGAGTGGGCGCGCCTGCCTTACGACCTCCTCGCCAGAATCTCCGACCGCATAGTTGACGAAGTGCCCAGCGTCAACAGGGTGGTCTACGACATTACCAGCAAGCCGCCCGCAACGATAGAATGGGAGTAAAAGGAGGGAAAAGATGGAGTATGAGTTTGACGACAAGGACAACCGTCTCCAGGATGCCGAACCCGACCTGGAGATGCTCCGCGAGGACTTAATCTCGGAGTTGCGGGCCATAAACCAGTATCAGGAACACATTGAGAGCCTGGAGAGCGAAGAGGCTGTCGCCGCGCTGGAACATATAATTGAGGAAGAAAAGGAGCATGTCGCTGAGCTATTGAAGCTAATCAGCCTCCTTGACCCCATTCAGGCGGAGAAATTAAGCAAATAGGCAGGTATTAGAAGATGTCACATAGACCCAAACTAAAAGGCGTAAAAAAGAACCGGGGAAAGAGCCGCAAGAGGAAGTAAGGGCTGTTGAACGTACTCGTCGTCGGCGGGGGAGCCCGGGAGCATACCCTGGCGTGGAAAATCAGCCGGAGCCGCCGGGTGGACAACATCTTTATCGCCCCGGGTAACGCCGGCACGGCGCTAATCGGGGAAAATGTGGACATCGCCCCCGGCGATATAGAAGCCCTGGGCAAAGCCGCCTCTGAGAGGCACGTCGACCTCGCCGTCATCGGACCGGAGTCGCCGCTGGCAGCGGGAATAGTGGACCATTTTGAGGTCCGGGGCATTCCCACCTTCGGTCCCACCAAGACCGCCGCCAGGATAGAATCAAGCAAGGTCTTCGCCCGGGAGCTAATGCTGAAATACGACATCCCCACCCCCGGGGGAGCCGCCTTCTCCTCTTTCCAGGAAGCCCGCAAATACCTGGAGCAGCAGCGGGCGCCCCTGGTGGTCAAGGCGGACGGACTGTCCGCCGGCAAGGGCACCATCATCGCCACCACCCTGGAGGAGGCGCAGAAGGCACTCGAGGATATTATGGAGAGGAAAATTTTCGGGGCGGCGGGCGACCAGGTTCTCATCGACGAATACCGCACCGGGAGGGAGGTGAGCCTGCTGGCTTTCACCGACGGCAAAACAGTCGTCCCCATGGTCCCCGCCTGCGACTATAAAAAAATCGGGGACAACGACCAGGGACCCAACACCGGAGGCATGGGCGGCTACAGCCCACCGGGGTTCTTCTCCGCCGGGCTTGCCCGGAAAGCCACCGATGCCGTCCTGCTGGCGGCGGTGAAGGCGATGGCGGCTCAGAGCATCCGCTATAAAGGAGTCCTTTACGCCGGCTTGATGCTCACCGACGCGGGAATACTCAACCTGGAGTTCAATGCCCGCTTCGGCGACCCCGAGAGCCAGGTAACCCTGCCCTTATTGAAAACCGACCTGGTGGATATAATGATGGCGGTGATTGAAGAGCGGCTTAACCGGACAAAAATAGCCTGGAGCGACGACGCCTGCGTGGGAGTGGTTATGTCCTCGGCGGGCTATCCCGGAAGCTATAAAACGGGCTTCCCCATAAAAGGACTGAACGAGTTGGATGAAGATGTGCTGGTGTTCCACGCCGGGACAAAGCAGGATAAAGACGGCACCGTCCGCACCAGCGGCGGGCGGGTCCTCACCGCCGTCGGAGTGGGACGGAATATCGCTGAAGCCCGGCGGAAGGTTTACTCCAACATCTCCCGCATTCACTTTGAGGGCTGCTACTACCGCAAGGACATCGCCCTGAGGGAGGTCAGCACCGCCGGCGAGAGGAAAATTATATAAGGCGCTTATCACGAGAAAGAGGGAGGTGGCTTAAATGGCATTAGTAGGAGTGGTATTAGGCAGCAAAACGGATGCCAGCCTGGTCCAGCCGGGAATAGAGATACTGGAAAAGCTGGGGATTGAGCACGAGGTCGCCGTCATCTCGGCGCACCGCAATCCCGAAAAGGTGAGGGAATACGGCTTGAAGGCGGAGAAAAGGGGCTTGGAGGTCATCATCGCCGCCGCCGGCTACGCCGCCCACCTCCCCGGAGCGCTGGCAAGCTGGACGACCCTCCCGGTAATCGGCGTCCCCCTGCCCACCAGCAACCTGAAGGGCATCGACGCCCTCCTCTCCATAATCCAGATGCCTCCCGGCGTTCCCCTGGCCTGCGTGGGCGTGAACGGCGCCAGAAACGCTGCCCTCCTCGCCGCCCGCATCCTGGGGATAAAATATGATAGGATTAAACAGGCCTGCAACGAATATACCGCCAGGCTGGCTGAGGGATAAGATGATTGAGCGCTATTCACGACCCCGGATGAAGAAAATTTGGTCGGAGGAGAACAAGTTCGACAACTGGCTCAAGGTGGAGCTCGCCGTCTGCGAAGCCTGGACAAATCTGGGCAAAATCCCCCCCAGAGCAATGACCCGGATAAGAAAAGCCACCTACGACCCCGACCGCATCGCCAAGTTTCTCAAGGTAACTCACCACGATATGACCGCCTTCCTCAACTCGGTCTCGGAAAGCCTGGGGAAGGAGTCCCGCTTTATCCACCTCGGGCTTACCTCCTCGGATATTATGGACACCGCCCTGAGCCTTCAACTGAAACAAGCGGCGGGCATCCTGGCGAAGGACATCGGCGAGCTCATTTCCTCCCTGGAAGACAAAGCCCGGGAGCACCAACACACCATAATGATGGGGCGCACCCATGGCGTCCATGCCGAGCCGACTACCTTCGGGCTGAAAATGGCGCTCTGGGTGGAGGAGATGAAGCGCAATGCCCTGAGGCTGGAGTATGCCGCAGAGATGGTCTCGGTGGGCAAGATTTCCGGAGCGGTGGGCACCTACGCCACCGTCCCTCCCCAGGTGGAGGAGATAGCCTGCCGGAAGCTGGGACTTGACCCGGCGCCAGTCTCCAGCCAGATAATCCAGCGCGACCGCCACGCCCAGTTCGTGACCACCCTGGCCATAATTGCCGGCTCGCTGGAGAAATTCGCCACCGAGATTAGAAGCCTCCAGAGGACTGAAATCCTGGAAGCCGAGGAGCCCTTTGAGGCGGGACAGACCGGCTCTTCGGCAATGCCTCATAAGCGGAACCCCGAGCTCTGCGAGCGCGTCTGCGGGCTCTCCAGGCTGATAAGGGGATTTGCCCAGACCTCCCTGGAGAACATCGCCTTGTGGCACGAGCGCGACATCAGCCACTCCTCCACGGAGCGCATCATCCTCCCCGACTCCTGCCTGGCGCTGGACTATATGCTCTCTACTTTCACCTCGGTAATAACGGGGCTAAAGGTCTACCCCGAGAATATGCGCCGCAACCTTGAGCTCACCCGGGGACTAATTTTCTCCCAGCGAATTCTCCTCGCCTTGATAGACCAGGGAGTGAAGCGAGAGGAAGCCTATGAAATGGTGCAGCGGAATACCACGAAATCCTGGGAGCAGAAAAAGAGCCTCCTCTCCCTCCTGGAAAAGGATAAGCAGGTTACCGCCCATTTATCCTCAAAGGAGCTAAAGTCCCTCTTTGACTACCAGTATTACCTGAAGCATGTTGACGGCATTTTCCAGCGTCTGGGGCTGAGGGGAGGAAGGGGCGAGGCGAAAAGACGGCGCCCCACGCGTCGAGCAAAATCCTTGAGGTTTAAATAGCCATGAAGAATAAATTTTGCGAATTAGAAGCACTGCATAATGAAAGTGATGTGGAACAATTCTTTGTAATTAGATTACTCAAAGATTTGGGATACAAAGATACAAGCATCTTAACCAAGCATGCAATTCCAACATATGTTCTTGGTAAAGGGGGAAAGAAGCATCCCCATGTTCCAGACTACCAGATTCGCATAGGGAAAACCCCCATATTAATAATTGAAGCAAAGAATCCTTATGAAGCTATAGAGAAATATGTAGTTGAAGCACAAGATTATGCTGTAGTTGTAAATCGGGGTTTTATTGGTCAGAATCCGATACAGTATGTCTTGGCGACAAACGCAGTTAAGACATTACTTGCGAGAATAGACCAGAATAAACCTATTCTTGCACTTAATTTCGAGGATTTTCATGCGGGAAGTGCAGAATATGACAAGCTCAAAGAATATATTTCAATCAATGCCATCAAGAAATCGGTAGTAAGTAAAGAACAGATTTTTGAATTTCGGACACCAGACATTGATGAACTGAAAGGTATTTTTAAGCAAGCTCACGACTTGATAAGACGAAAACAGAAGATTGGGCCTAAAAAGGCGTTCTATGAATTTACAAAGCTACTATTCGTAAAGATGAATGAGGACAAGAGACTGCAAGATAAACTTAACACAAATCAAGTAGTTACAATTGATAATTTCAAGTTCAGTGTCCGTGCCATTGAACAGAATGCAGGGTTTGATTGGGTCAACTTTCTATTTCAGACCTACAGGGATGAATTCCAATCTCTTGTAGATAAGGGTAATAAAAAGAGAATCTTTCAAAAGGATGAGAAAATTAACTTATCGCCATCCACTACAAAAGCAATAGTTGAAATGATAGAAAATTTTAACCTCAGAAGCGTTGAAGAGGACATAAATGGAAAAGTATTTGAGACCTTTCTCGAGGCTGCTGTAAGGGGGAAAGAGCTTGGTCAATTTTTTACTCCAAGGTCGGTTGTCAAGTTTGTGACTAGGTTAGCTGGCCTCCAAATTCGTAAGAATCCTGATACTGGGGAATATGAGCCAGATAGAATTCTTGACGGTGCGTGCGGCACTGGGGGATTTCTTATTTTTGCTCTGAGTGATTTGTTTAATAAGATACCTGAAAGTGTGTCAGATAAAGAATTGTTAAAGAAGAAGATAAGAGAGGAATGTCTTTTTGGTATAGATGCGAGTGAAGATGATATTGTACCAATAACGAGGATAAACATGTATTTGCATGGTGATGGTGGAAGCCATATTTTTCTAGCAGACACACTGGATAAGGAATTGTTAGTTGAAAAGGGATTAGACCAAGAATTAGCAAATGAGAGAAAAGAGTTAAAGAACCTTTTGGGGAAAACTAAGTTTGATGTAGTTTTAACTAATCCCCCATTTAGCATGAAATATGAACAAAACAAAGAGGATGAAAAGAGGATTCTTGACCAATATCAAATTGCTTCTCTTGGAGGTAAATTAGCCACTTCCTTAAAATCCAATATCATGTTCATTGAGCGGTATCACGATTTGCTGAAACCAGGCGGAAAGCTGTTAACCATAATTGATGAGAGCGTTCTGAACACTGAGGGACAAGGCAAATCTATGCAGAGATTTAGGGAATGGATGAGAGAGAACTTCATCATTAGAGCAG
>CAYHBC010000069.1:0-5548 GCA_964354775.1 uncultured Dehalococcoidales bacterium | reverse complement strand
GGTCTCTTCCTGGTGCTGGCTCCGATATTCGGAATTGAACTGTAAGAATTGTGCTACCATATCCCTGACTTATGAGCGAGGACGGTATTGCCTGAGCCGGCAAACAAGACCGAACAAGGGGTAAAGCAGACCAGGGAAGCCTGGTTTACCAGGATAACCCGCCTCTTTGACCGTGGTGTCGTGGAGGAGCAGGTCTGGAATGAGCTGGAGGAGCTGCTTATTCTCGCTGATGTCGGTGTGGAGACCACTAACAAGCTTCTCGGGGGAGTCCGGCAGCGGGTGAAACAGGACAGGCTGCCGGGAGCCCCCCAGGTAAAAGCAGCCTTGAAGGCAGCGATGATAGAGCTGGTGGATATTCACCCCGCCGCTCAGGATAAACCCGGCGAAGAGTCCCCCCAGGTCATCCTTGTCGTCGGCGTGAACGGCTCGGGAAAGACCACCAGCATCGCCAAGCTGGCTTATAGCTTCACTTCGCAGGGCAAGAAGGTCATCCTGGCTGCCGGCGACACTTTCCGGGCAGCGGCTATTGACCAGCTTGAATACTGGGGCAGGGAAGCCGGCGCCGAGGTCATTGCCCACCAGCCAGGCAGCGACCCCGGGGCGGTGGTCTTTGACGCCATCCAGGCGGCGCAGCGCCGCCAGGCCCAGGCGGTTATCATCGACACCGCCGGGCGGCTCCACACCAAGTTCAACCTCATGGAAGAGCTCAAAAAGCTCAGGAAGGTAGCCGGTAAGCTTGACCCCACGGCACCGCACCAGGTCTTACTGGTCCTGGATGCCACCACGGGACAGAATGGTCTAACCCAGGCAAAATACTTTACCCAGGCTATCGGCGTAACCGGAATTTTCCTGGCTAAGCTGGATGGCACCGCTAGAGGAGGAATCGTTTTTGCCATCTGCCATGAGCTCAATATCCCCATCATTTATATCGGCACCGGTGAAAAGCTAGCCGATATTGCCCCCTTCAGGGCGGAAACTTTCGTTAATGCTATTTTATCCTAGCCCGATTTCCTGTTATCATTCTGGTCTAACCACAGACCAGAGGAAAAGATAGTTGTTTACCATGAGTATGAACCCCGTCGCCTTTTCCATTGGCTCGCTTGAGGTGAGGTGGTACGGGATTATGGTGGCGGTGGCGGTGATAGCGCTGCTCGCCATCACCTTCCACGAGCTGAAGCGGCGGGGCATTCCCGAAGGCGCCATTTTTAACCTGCTCTTCTGGGGCTTTATCGGCGGTGCCATCGGCGGCAAGCTGGTCTATCTTGTCGGTCGCTGGCAAACATACGGGCTCGACCCTTCTGAAATCCTCTCCCCCTACGGCTGGGCGCTTCACGGGACTATCATCGGCGTGGTGCTCGCCGGAACTGTTTACTGGAGCATAAGGACGGGGAAGGTTTCCCTTCAAGAGCTGCTGGGCTTGGGCGATGCCGTTGCCCCGGGAGCACCGTTAGCCCAGGCAATCGGCAGAGTCGGCTGCACCCTGAACGGCTGCTGCTGGGGCAGCCCCACCTCGCTGCCCTGGGCGGTTGTTTATACTCATCCCGACAGTTTTTGCGGGCTTAAGGGAATACCACTTCATCCCGCCCAAATCTACTTCGTATTATGGAACCTGGTTGTCTTTGCGGTAGTGTGGTGCCTCCGAAGCCGCCTTAAACCCCCAGGCTCCCTCTTCTTTGTCTACCTCTCCCTCTATTGTGCCGGTGATTTTGGCTTGAGGTTCTTCCGTGATGACCCCCCGGTCCTCGGCGTGCTTGGCGAAGGTCAAATCATCAGCCTGACAATCCTGGCAATAGCCCTGCCCCTGCTTATCATCAGGATGCGGGGGTTTCGCAAAAAGGCTGGCGCCAAGCCCGCTAGTGAGCCTGACTGGCCACAAAATCAACAAGGTTAAGGCATAACACTTCCCCGCCACCCCGGTAACTTTTGTCCAGCCGGTATACAATATCTATAGAGGCAGGGACTCCCCCGGCAGGCGTCCGGCGGCTGAAATCCATCGCCTCCCAGACTGCCCTGCCCTGCTCAAGCTTCAATTTCAAATACTCCCCTTTACTGCCGATATGGCGACACTCCACCACCTCTACCCCGCGGCTGAGAAAGATGGGCTGGGGATTGCCCTGCCCGAAGGGAGCTAATTTCTGAATCAGGGGTAATGTTTCCGCGTCAAGCGCTGACAGCGGAATGTCGGCATCAATGGTCAACTCCGGCTTGAGAGCCAGTTTAGAGAGCTGGCTTTCTCCCCGTCTCACCAGCTTTTCCTCCAGCTGCGCCAGATTTTGACGCTTCACCGTAAATCCCGCCGCCCGGGGATGCCCTCCAAAGCCGACCAGCAGGTCACGGCATTCCTCCAGGGCAAGCACAATATTAAACTCGGCGATGCTGCGGCAACTGCCGCGACACAAATCGTCGCCGAGGTTAATTATAATGGCGGGCTTATAAAATTCGTCCGCCAGCCTGCCGGCGGCAATTCCCAGGACGCCGACGGGATAAGCCGCATCGCCCTCAATAATCAAGGGGAGCCCTGCTTTTGAGGCTATTCTCTCCTTCACCTTATTCAATACCTCGTCGGTCAATTTTTGCCTCTCGCTGTTCCTCTCCTCCAGTTCTTCAGCCAGGGCACGGGCTTCCTCCGGCGATTGCGTGGTGAGCAGGCGATAGCTGACCGAAGCGCCTCCCATCCTGCCGGCAGCGTTAATCCGGGGTCCTAAAACCCACAAGATTTGCTCGGTGTCGATTCCACCTTCTTTCAGACCGGCACTGCGGGACAATTCCTTTAGACCGGGGCGCCGGGTATTATTGAGAACCTTCAGCCCCGCGCTCACCAGATAGCGATTTTCGCCCACAAGGGGAGCCATATCCGCCACGGTGCCCAGGGCTACCAGTTCCAGCAGCCCGTCAAGCCGCTCCTTCCGGCTATCCTGGTGAAACAACGACTGCTGGAGCTTCAAGACAACGCCCACGCCAGCCAGCTCCGAAAAGGGATATCGGGAATCCTCCCGCCGGGCATCAACTACCGCCACCGCAGGAGGCAGCTCCCCCAGCGGCAAATGGTGGTCGGTAATCACCATGTCCACTCCCAGCTTCTGCGCCTCTTTTACCTCAGCGATGTTCGCCACGCCGCAATCAGCGGTGATAATCAGCTCCACCCCCTGACTCTGAAGTTCCCTTATCGCCGCCGAGTTCAGTCCATGCCCTTCGCGAATGCGGTCGGGAATATAGGGGACAACTTTCCCCCCCAGCCACGAGAGCCCCTCAACCATCACAATGGTAGCGGTAATGCCGTCAACATCAAAGTCGCCGTAGACCGCGATTTTCTCCCCCGAAAGCAGCGCCTTATAAATCCTCTCCACCGCCTGCGCCATCCCCGGAAGCGTAAAGGGACTGCCCTCAAGCCGGCGGTCAGCAGCTAAAAAAGAGTCTATCTCCCCGGGGGGGACATTCCGGTTGTGAAGGAGCTGAGCAAGCAACGGGGGGAGGCGGGAGGCGCTCCGGTATGCCTCGGGCGCCGGAGGTAAAAGACGCCACTTAGCTCCCGGGGTTGACTTCACAGAAGCACCCTTTATCAAAGCCGCTAACTATACCACGGCGGAAAGACCGTGGTAAACACCTTATTTGACCCCGAAGCGAAAGAGCCAATATAATCCCTTTATGCCCCGAGCGCAGAACCCCAGGGTGGCTATCTATACCCTGGGATGCAAGCTGAACCAGGCGGAAACAGAATCATTAACCGCTCAGCTCCACCAGGCAGGCTACCAGCCGGTATCGCCGCAAGAACCAGCCGATATCTGTATCGCCAATACCTGCACCATCACCCATATCGCTGACCGCAAATCACGACACTGGCTGAGGCTGGCGAGGCGGAGAAACCCCGGTGCCCTGATTATCGCCGCCGGGTGCTACGCCCACAGAGCCCCCGACGAACTGGCGTCCCTCGCCGACCTCGTCCTGGACAATGCCCGAAAGGAACGCCTGGTGGAAATTATAACAGACCAACTCGCTGTCTCCCCGCAGGTCATTGCCAGCCCCCATAATGCCAGGGTCCGCTCCCTGGTCAAGGTCCAGGACGGCTGCAGCAGCCGCTGCTCCTACTGCGTCGTGCCTCAAGTGCGGACTGTTGAATTCTGCCTCCCCACCCCGGAGATAATCGCCACCATCAAGGAAAAAACAGCCCTGGGCTACAAAGAGGTCGTTCTCACCGGGACCAAAATCGGCTGCTATAAGGATGAGGGCGCTGACCTCGCCGCCCTGGTAGAGCAAATCCTCGCCACCACCGGGATTGAAAGGCTGCGCCTTTCCTCGCTGCAGCCCCAGGAAATTTCCCCGGCGCTTCTGGCATTATGGCAGGATGATAGGCTCTGCCCTCATTTCCACCTCGCCCTTCAGAGCGGCAGCGACAATATCCTTCGCCGGATGAAGCGCCGCTATTCCCGGGACGACTACCGGCAGGTAATCAGCCTGATTACCCCAGAAATACCCCGGGCAGCCATCACCACCGACATCATGGTCGGCTTCCCCGGGGAGAGCGATGGGGACTTCGAGCAGAGCTATCGCTTCTGCCGGGAGGCGGGCTTGGCCAACATCCATGTTTTCCCCTTCTCACCCCGCCCCGGGACTGAGGCTGCCGGGATGCCCCGCCAGGTAAGCGACAAAGTGAAAAGGGAGCGCGCCACGAAGATGCTGGAGCTGGCACAGAGCTGCCGGCAGAGCTTTCAACAGCGATTTCTGGGGCAGACCCTCCCCGTGCTATGGGAAAGGGAGACCAGCCCGGGAAGCGGCATATACTCCGGGCTGACTTCTAACTACATCAGGGTATTTACCAGGAGCGCAAGACCGCTGAGCAACAAAATACTGCCCCTCAGGTTGACGGAGCTTTACCGCCAGGGAATGCGGGGAGAGTTAGTTGAAAATCCCGGTTAAGGTGAAGCCAGGCTCGAAAAGCGAAGGAATCAGCCGGGAGGGCGCTAGCTTCATAGTCATGGTCAGAGAGCCGCCCAGGGAAGGCAGAGCCAACCAGGCGGTTATCAAGCTGCTGGCGGCTTACTTCGGCGTCCCCCAGAGCCAGGTCAGAGTCCTGAGCGGCTTCAGAAGCAGGAACAAGGTCATCGAGGTCGGGGGAGGAACATAATCCTCCATTTACACCCTTTTTCACCAATTCGTCATACTTTCCTCCTTTATTAGGCACGGCTGGGAGATATATAATTAAATCAACAGCCAGTCGGGCTGGATTCGCTAAATTCTGTAGAGAATTACAAATGGCTGAGAAGAAAAAGGTGCTTGTGGTAGATGATGAGCTGAATATAAGGCTGCTGATCAGGATTATTCTTGGCAATAGCTACGATGTCCTTGAAGCCAGTAATGGAGACGAGGCTTTAATCAAAGCCCGGGAGGAAAAACCCGACCTGATTTTACTGGACATCATGATGCCGGGGAAGGACGGCTTCACCACCTGTAATGAGCTCAAGTCCAGCAAGTCCACCAGGGGCATCCCCGTGGTCATGCTCACCGCCCTCCAGCACCAGCTAAATGAGAAACTTGCCCTGAGTTTGAACGC
>CAYHBC010000068.1:0-5600 GCA_964354775.1 uncultured Dehalococcoidales bacterium | reverse complement strand
GCCGACATCCCCGTTGTTACCGGCATCGTTGTCGGTAAGCGTGTTGCTGCTCGAGTCCTCCAGCCAGATGCCGTAATTGCTGTTCCAGTTTGCGGTGTTGCTGGTGAAGGTGTTGCCGCTCGAAGAAGCGACGGCAAAGCCGACATCCCCGTTGTTACAGGCGGTGTTGTTCGTCAGGGCGTTTTCGTTGGAAAAAGAGTCCACGAAGATGCCATGAGCATTGCCGTGAGCATTGTTGTCGGTAAGCATGTTGCCGCACGAGTCTTCCAGCCAGATGCCCATATTGTTACCGGTTACATCGTTGCCGGAAATGGTGCACTGCTCCACTGCGCCGAGATACACTCCAGCAGCCTCTTTCCCCGACTCGGCGACCCCGGTGGCGTTTTGCACCGTGAACCCTCTTATGGTCACCCCATCAGCGGTTATGCTAAACACATGGTCGTCGGGATTTGCTGCGCTCACCACACAATTCGCAGCGCCGTTCTCAGACTGAATGGTCAGAGCTTTGTCCACATCCACATTTTCCTGGTATGTGCCGTCTCTAACCACTATGTTATATCCTGCGGCGGCATTATCCACCGCCTGCTGGATTGTGAGATAGTCGTTGGGCACATAAACCACCGCCTCACCCACCACCACTATCCCCGCCACGGGCAGCGCTATCAGAACCAACGCCGCCACCACAGCCAAATAGAATAATATCCTCGCCTTCATTTGCTTTTTCCTCCTTTTGACCTGTTTTGACTTGGTTTGCCTTGCGAGAACCCGCTTGACAATTACCGGTTAACCTTACTTTAACTATAAAATTTCAGGCGCAAGAAGTATATGGATTGTGCTCCGACCTCACAGACATTCACCAAATCACACTCTTCCCAATCGGGGCAGGAAGCCGCCGGGCACTTGAGATTGCCACGCCCGTCGGCAAGCGACGGGCTCGCAATGACACACCACTTTTTGTCATTGCGAGGAGTCCGTTAGCTAACGGACGACGAAGCAATCTCGTAGTTGCCCAATAAATTGGGTAACCCGTCAGCCGCCGGGCAACTCTACAAAATGGCGGCTAAAAAAAGGCGCGCTGCTTTTTATTTGCCTTTTTCTCGCTTAAAATTTAACGCTACGCCATTGTTTTAAGCTTCTTCAGAATATCTTTTACTACTTGATTTTAATGTTGCTCTATGTTATAACCTGAGCGGATTTACAGCTAAGCGCTTCAAGGCGTAAAAGATTAAAAAAAGGAGGTGATTTAGATGGAGGAAGCGGTAATAGTTGGTTATTTAAGGTCGCCATTTTCAAGGTCAAGACCACGGGAGCCGGAGAGAGATGTATTCAACAGCCTGAGGATGGATGATGTCGCCGGGATGCTGATAAAAAAGCTTATTGAACGGACCGGAATTAAGCCTGAGGAAATCAACGATGTGCTGATGGGGACAGCCTTCCCCACGGGCGAGCAGTGGCTCTACGGAGGGAGGCAAATCACCTTCCTGGCAGGACTGCCCTTCAATGTCCCTGCCCAGCAAATTGACCGGCAATGCGCCTCGGCAATGTCCACCATACACCAGGGCGCCATGGAGATAATGCTCGGCTATTCCGACATCGTTCTTGCCGGCGGGGTTGAGCATATGACGCATAATCCCATGCCCGGACCGGGCATTGATGCCAGCAGGATAATGGTAGCTCCTAACCCAAGGTTATTTTCAGAGCCGGAGTATGCCAAATACGATATGCTGACGACTTTCAATATGGGAATGACTGCCGAAAAGCTGTTCTCGCAAAGGAGCTTCACCAGGGAGGATATGGACCGCTGGGCAATGAAGAGTCACCAAAAGGCGGCAAAGGCGCTTGAAGAGGGATTTTTCAAAGGGGAAATAATGCCCCTTGAGGTAACGCTGCCCGACGGCAAAAAGCAAGTCATTGACCGCGATGTGAGCATCAGGGCAGACACAACTATGGAGGCTCTGGCACAGCTACAGCCTTCCTTCAAACCCGATGGAGCGATAACCCCGGGAAATTCCTCGCCGTTAAACGCCGGGGCAACCATGATGGCGCTGATGTCCCGGAAGAAGGCCAAGAAAATGGGGCTCAAGCCATTAGCTAAAATCGTGTCCATGGGATGGGCGGGCGTTGACCCCACCCTCATGGGACTGGGTCCCGTTCCGGCGAGCAGAATGGCTCTGAAGCATATCGGACTGGAAGTCAAGGACATTGATTTCTGGGAAATCAATGAGGCGTTCTGCATCGTAGCGATGAATGCCGTAAAGGAACTGGGGATAGACCCCGATAAAGTAAATGTGAAGGGCGGGGCTACCGCCATTGGTCACCCGCTTGGTGCTACGGGAACAAGGCTGGTGGGGACATTAGCCCGGATACTGCAGCTAGAGGGAGGGAAATTTGGTCTTGCCACGCCGTGTGTTGGCGGTGGACAGGGTGTCGCTACCATAATTGAAAAGATATAATAGAATAAATAAAAAGGAGGGACAGGATGGCTTATGAAACTATAACCGTGGAGAAGGAGGGGAACATCGGGATAGTTACCCTGAACCGTCCGCCAACCAATTCGGTAAACTTTGCTCTGCTTGAGGATGTGGAGAAGGCGCTGAACCAGTTTGAGGCGGACAAGGAGGTGAGGGCACTAATCATCACCGGTGCCGGCGAGAAGGGGTTCTCCGCTGGCTTTGATATTACCGAGGCAGGAAGAGCGGCGGAGATTGGAGACAAAGGACGGGCGATATATACCCGGATTGAAAGATTTCCCAAGCCCGTGGTGGCAGCAATTAACGGCTATGCCCTGGGAGGCGGTTGCGAGATGGCGATGGCGTGCCATTTCAGGATTATGGTAAATGCGGAGAAAGCCAAGATTGGCTGCCCTGAGGTCAACCTGGGCATCATCCCGGGATGGGGTGGAACGCAGAGGATGCCCCGGCTAATCGGGAAAACAAGGGCGCTGGATATGCTCGTCCTGGGAAAGAGAATAAACGCCCCTGAAGCCCTGGAGATAGGGCTCATCAACAAGGTCTCTCAACCCGGGGAGCTGATGAAGGATGCCCGGGAGCTTGCTGGCAGGCTGGCAAAACAAGCGCCAATTGCGGTCAAGGGCATTCTTGATTCGGTCATCAGGGGGCTGGAGACGACAATCGATGAAGGGATGAAAATTGAAGGGAAACACCTTAACGAGGTATCAAGCACAGAAGACGCCATAGAGGGAATGACGGCGTTCATGCAGAAGAGGGAGCCGCAATTCAAGGGGAAATAACCAGCGTCACTCTAAAGTCAGGCGCTGGCGAAATAAAAAAAAGGAGGTAAGTCGGAAATGAAAGAGATACAAAAAATAGCGGTGATGGGTGCCGGGGACATGGGGCATGGAATTGTCCAGACTGCCCTGATGAGCGGATACAAGGTGGCGATGAGAGACGTCGAGCAGAGGTTTGTCGACCGGGGCGTCGTGGGGATTAAGGACAGCCTGGAGAAATTTTTTGTCGCCAAGCAAAAGATAACCCCCCAGCAAAGGGACGAGATGCTGGGCCGGCTCACAACCACTACTGACATAAAGGAGGCGGTTAAAGATGCCGACCTGGTGATTGAAGCGGTCCCCGAGGTTATGGACATCAAGAAATCGGTTTTCAAGGATTTAGACAAGTTTGCTCCCAAGCATGCCATACTCGCCACGAACACCTCGAACATGAGCGTCACCGAAATAGCCGCAGCGACGAAGAGAGCGGACAAGGTCGTGGGAATGCACTTCTTTAACCCCGCCGTCAGGATGAAGCTGGTGGAGATAATCAAGGGACAGAAGACCAGCGAGGAGACCGTGAAGGCGGCGTATGATGTGGCGCTGAAGATGAACAAGGCTCCCGTCAGAGTGGAGAAGGACTCCCCTTCGTTCATCTACAACAGGGTAAACGCGCCCACCATGCTCCTCTTGGAACTGATACAGGAGAAAAACATTGCCTCCCCGGAGGAGGTTGATGCTGTCTTCAAGCCGTTTATGCCCATGGCTCCTTACGAGCTGATGGACTTCGTCGGAATTGACGTTGCCTACCACTCCCTCAAATACCTCCACGACAGGCTTTCTCCCGACTATTCCTCCTCGGCGCTGGAGAAGAAGGTCAAAGCGGGCGAGCTGGGGAAGAAGACCGGAAAGGGCTTCTATGACTGGTCTGCGGGCAGACCCACCATAGACACCTCCAAGGCGACCACGAAGGTCAGCCCCAACGACTTTATCGCCTTACAGGTAAATGAAGCCACGAAACTGCTCATGGAGGGGGTGGCAAAGAGCCCCGTGGACATCGACAACGCCATGATTAACGGGGGAGGCGGCATTGGACCCTTCCAGGTTGGACAGACCATGGGATACGCCGAGTTAGCCAAGAGGTGTGAAGACCTCGCCGCGAAATTTAACATCAGCGTGTTCAAGCCTACCACGATGCTGAAGGAAGGGAAAATCCCGGCTTAACCAGTATTCAGCGCCCTACTTCCCCGGTGGGGTAGAGCGGGACAGCAGGTTGTCCAGCTCTACATACCTTTGTTTAAGGTCGTGGTAGAGCTTGCTGTAGAGCTGGTGATAGTCCTGATACCTGGGGACATTTCCGGGGAGGGGCTGGATGTGGTCTTTTATGCCCACCGTGTTGGAGCAAGCCTCTTCACAGGAGGCGTAGACCCCGACACCAACCCCGGCTAACAGGGCAGCGCCAAAGGCTGCGGCATCTTCAACCCGGGTAGTAACAACCTCCCTGCCAAAGACATCAGCTTGAATTTGCCGCCACAGCGCGCTGCGTGCCCCGCCACCAGCGAGCCTCACCTGAACAACTCTTAACTGCTGCTCCTCAACGATGTCCAGGGAATCCTTAAGACCGTAAGCTACCCCCTCCATAACAGCCCGGATGACATGGGCACGGCTGTGGTGGGGGGTGATGCCGAAGAAGACCCCCCGGGCATAGGAGTCAAGGTGAGGAGTACGCTCACCCTGAAGATAGGGAAGGAAGATAAGTCCCTGGCATCCCGGCGGCGCCTGGGCGGCCTCTTCGGTCATCAACTCATAGACATCCCGATGGGCACGCTCTTCCCTCTTCCTTTCCCGGGCGAAGAAGTTATCCCGCAGCCAGCGCAGGGAAAGACCGGCAGCCTGCATAACACCCATCAGGTACCACTTGAAGGGCACTGAATGGTTGAAGGTATGAATTCTGTGCTGAGGGTCACATTTTACCGAGTCGGAATGGGCAAAAACTACTCCCGAGGTGCCGATGCTGGAAGATGCCAGCCCCTGGGTAACAATGCCGTTGCCAACAGCAGCACAGGCATTATCAGCACCTCCGCCAACTACGGGTATCCCTTCTCTGATGTTGGCTGCCTCAGCAGCGTCCCTGGTAAGCCGTCCACAGATGTCAACGGACTCTACACAGGGTGGCAGCCACTCCCGGGGTAGGCCCAGTGAGCTCAAAATTGTCCCTGACCACCTTCGCTTTACAACATCAAAAAACAGCGAGCCGGCAGCATCCGATATTTCAGTCATCAACTCACCGCTGAGGCGGAAGCGGATATAGTCCTTGGGCAGCAGCAAAGTGGAAATCTTGCGGTAAACCTGGGGCTCGTTATCCCTGACCCAG
>CAYHBC010000067.1:0-5714 GCA_964354775.1 uncultured Dehalococcoidales bacterium | reverse complement strand
GTTAGCCAACGGATAAGCGGGGCGGGGTATTGACAGGGAGCGCGGTTGCCTTTAACCTTTGTTGAAATGAGGTTGACGGAATGAAGGCCGGAATATTCCCCGCGCTGGAGGGGAAGATTCATCATTTTCACCAGGTCGGCTCCACCATGGACATTGCCCGGGAGCTGGCGAGGAAGGGTGTCGCCGAAGGGACAATCGTCGTTGCCGAGAGGCAGACTCAGGGCCGGGGGAGGTTGAGTCGGGAATGGCAGTCTCCGCCCGGCGGAATCTACTTCACCATCATTTTAAGACCGAGGATAACCCCCGTATATGCTCCGCGGTTAAGTCTCATGGCTTCGGTTGCCGTGGCTAACACCATCAGGGAGCTTCTTGGTCTGGACGCCCGCCTGAAATGGCCCAACGATGTGCTCATCGGCGGCAAGAAGGTCTGCGGCATACTGGCGGAAATGGATGCCGGGACCAACACCGTGAATTTCGTTAATGTGGGACTGGGGATAAATGCCAACTCCACCATTTCCCAGTTTGAATCCGCCACCTCTTTGAAGGACGAGCTCGGCAAAAGGATTTCCCCAAAGGAATTTCTCGCCTCTTTGCTGGCGGAAATCAGCCGGCAATATGCCTTGCTGACCGAGCCTGAGCTGCTTGAGAGGTGGAGAAGCCTTTCTGCCACGCTAAACCGGTGGGTGAAGGTAACCGCCCCGGGTGAGGTAATAGAAGGGCAAGCTGTGGATATTGATGACACCGGAGCGCTTCTGGTAAAGGACAGGGACGGCGTGGTGCGGACTGTCCTCGCCGGGGACTGCGTCCATCTGAGGTAAAGGTAATCTAAAGGAGGTAAGAAGTGGTAACCGCAGTGTGGGAAAAATACCGCAGAGCGAGATTTGACTTTTATGCCTGGAGATATTCTCTGAGCGTGCCCCGGAAGTTGTTGCTGGCGCTTGGCTGGGCCTGCGTTGTCGGGCTTTTAGCCCAGGCGAAATTCTATCTTCCCGGGACTCCTGTCCCTGTTACCGGTCAAACCTTCGGGGTATTACTTGCCGGCGTGCTGCTGGGGAGGTGGTGGGGAGGCATAAGCCTGGCAATCTACGCCGCACTGGGCACTGCCGGGATTCCCTGGTTCTCCGGAGGGTCAAGCGGCATTCCTATCGGTCCTGCGGGATTAGCCTGCGGAGGGTATATCATCGGCTTTATCTTTGCCGCTCTTTTTATGGGTCACTTTACCGATAAATATGTCCGCTCACGAAGCTTTTTTACCATGCTGGGGCTGATGCTAATTGCCAATTTTGTCCTAATTTATCCCCTTGGACTGGCACAATTATATTACTGGCTGAGCTTCGCTGAGGGGCAGGCTATTGGTTTTTCTACCCTCCTGGCTATGGGGTTTACTCCCTTTGTAGCCGGTGATGTGATTAAAGCCGCTGGCGTCGCCCTTATAGCCCGGGCAATCACGCCTAAGGAGGCTTATAACGGAGAGGTGGATAGAGGCAAGTGGGCCAGCTGGAGAGTCCCCTAGCCCGCCCCCTCAGGCGGCGGACTGCCACAGGATATTGACAGGCAGGTATGCAGTATATATAATAAAAAAGCGGGTTTAACCCTCGGTAGGATGTTTTTTAAGAGCGTAAATCCCGCAGGAAAGCGAACCTGCTGGTTCGAGACAGGGGAGGAAACGGTTATTTCTGGCACGGGGACGGGTTATTCTGGTATCTTCACTGGGCTTGCTCAAAGCGGGGTCAAGCTTCGTGAGCTGATGGAGCTTGACCCCCTTTATCTTTATCCCCGATTTCTTTAGACCTAGAATAATCTTAGACCCCGGCATAGCCAATACAATAGCTTTAAGGAGGTCCAAATGAGAAAGCTGGAATTTATGAGGAAGGCGGGATTTGTTATCGGTATCATCATGCTCTTCATCAGTGTAATGCCGGTGGGCAGTGGCTTACCGGCGCAGGCGGCTGAGCCACCTCAGCCGGCACCCCCGCTGCCCCAGGCGGCACCAGCGCTGGTAGTGCCTGTGGAGCCGCCCCCAATCATAGATGGGCACGGGACGGGCTTCATACCGCCACGGGTGGGTGGCTCTCAAGTGGGAGGGGGAATGTCGGGGAGTTCTCTGGTGGGAGGAGCGCCGCCGGTGGGACAGCCACCGGCATTTGACTGGCGGACCTCAAGTAAGGTCACCTCGGTGAAGGACCAGGGCGCCTGCGGTTCCTGCTACGCCTTTGCCGCAATTGCCAATTTTGAATCCAAGGAGTTAATCGACACCGCCACCAATGCCACTCCCGGTCCCGACTACTCCGAGAATAGTAGTAAGGAATGCAACTGGCGGGAGCTGAATAACTACCAGAATCCTCCGGGCATGCCATGGGGCAGCTGCGATGGGGGAAACTACTATATGCTTGCCAGCCTTTTCTCCCAGAAAGGCGTAGTCCTGGAGTCGTGTGACCCTTATACGCCTGCGGATGTCAACTGCACCGTTAACTGTTCGTATAACAAAACGCTGCTGGACTGGAGAATCATCTCCACCAATTTTATACCCAACACCAACACCTTGAAGACCTATATTCAGAACAATGGACCGGTCTATACCTCGCTGTGGGTGGACGACGGCTTCAATGGCTCCTATAACGGCTCCTATACCTTAAACTACACTGCATCACCGGGCTATACCAACCACGCCGTGTTGATTGTCGGCTGGAACGACAGCGATGCGCTTCACCCCGACCAGGTAACGGGTCTTCCCGGGGCCTGCTGGATTGTGAAGAACTCCTGGGGTCCCGGCTGGGGCGACAATGGGTATTTCTATATGTGCTACGGCTCGGCAAATATCGGTCTGTGGTCTTCCTATATGGACGACTGGCAGGATTACGATACCAACGGCAGCATCATGTATTACGACGATGACTGCTGGGACACTAGCTGGGGGTATAGCTCTACCACTGCCTGGGGGCTGTGCAATTTCACCCCCCAGAACAATACTAATGCCACCCGCGTGGAGTTCTGGACCACCGACGCTACCACCGACGTTGATGTGTATATCTACGACGACTTTGACGGGTCGTCGCTGAGCAACCTGCTGACCAGCGAGCTGGACTACAGCTTTAACGAATCGGGCTACCATTCGGTGCCCTTAAGCTCGCCCGTGCCGCTGACCGCTGGAGACGATGTTATCGCGGTGGTGAAGTTCACCAATAGCGCTTACATCTATCCTGTCCCCTCTGACCCCAACGGTCTCAGTGAGACCGGACGCACCTACATGAGTCCCGATGGTACCAACGGCACCTGGCTTGACCTCGGGACGTATGCCGCGGAGGATGTCGCTATTCGTTTGCGCACCTCGGGATACTATCAGCCGCCAGAGGAGTGGTACTGGAAGCCGGGTAACTGGACCGACTACGCCTTAAGCGGTATGCCCGACTTTGACCAGAGGCAGGACAACTGGACTAACCCTCAAGGTAACTGGACTTACTGCGGACCGGTGGCGGTGGCTAACTCCCTGTGGTGGTTTGATTCCAAAAATGAGCCTTCCCCTATCCCGCCGCCGACAATCAACGATAACTACGGTCTGGTGACGAACTTCAGTAATCCCTGGGACGACCACGATGCCCGGAATGTAATTCCGCTGGTCAACAACCTCTCCTGGCTTATGGATACCGATGGTCAGCGGACCGGCATGCCCCGTAACGGCACCAACGTTTATGATATGCGGTGGGGGATAGACAAATACCTCATTAATGCCGGCTACTATGGCTATTACTATGAGAGGACGGTGCCAAAACCCGACTTCTACTGGATTGAGGAGGAGATTGAGCGGTGCGAGGATGTCGTCCTTCTTCTCGGCTTCTGGCAGGAGAACCAGAGTATGCCAATGGGATTCGCTCGCGTCGGCGGTCACTATGTTACCTGTGCCGGGGTCAACTCTAACACCTATCAGCTCGGCATCAGCGACCCCTGCCGTGATAACGCCGAGGCGGGGGGACCGGGTGTGGTGCCCGTGCCCCATCCTTATCCCCACAATTCCTCGGTGCATAACGATACCCAGTATGTCTCTCACGACATCTATAATGTCAGCACTTCCCCGAGTCCCGGCGGCATCTGGGGTCTGCCCGGCTATGGCATGGGGATAAACTTCTCCGATTTCCAGTTCCAGAACTGCCCCCCGGAGTTTGAATCGCAGCAGGGGATATATAATGCAAGCCTCCCCGTCTTCACCGAGATTGAGTATGCCGTCGCTGTCTCGCCCAAGGAAGACCTTAATGAGGTGATAGATAGCGAATACGTGTGGCTGGGCGGAGCGGTTAATGTAAGCGTCCATGTGATAGACGAGGCATGGGATGGCACAATCTGGGATATAGAGATTTTCTTCTGGACTGAAGAAATGGGGTCACATTCGGTGTACCAGGAGGATTTCAGCGTGCCTTTGCAATACTGCCAGGACTATTACTTCAATGTGCCCTCTGGCGTCCCACCCGAGATTGTGGTGCTCCATTTCTCCAATGAGACGGGAGAGAACATCGGCTTTGCCTTCAGCAATCTCCATGAGTTTTACTGGAAGCCGGGTAACTGGACCGACTACGCCTTAAGCGGTATGCCCGACTTTGACCAGAGGCAGGACAACTGGACTAACCCTCAAGGTAACTGGACTTACTGCGGACCGGTGGCGGTGGCTAACTCCCTGTGGTGGTTTGATTCCAAAAATGAGCCTTCCCCTATCCCGCCGCCGACAATCAACGATAACTACGGTCTGGTGACGAACTTCAGTAATCCCTGGGACGACCACGATGCCCGGAATGTAATTCCGCTGGTCAACAACCTCTCCTGGTATATGGATACCGATGGTCAGCGGACCGGTATGCCCCGTAACGGCACCAACGTCTACGATATGCAGTGGGGGATAGACAAATACCTGGTTGATACCGGCTACTACGGCTATTACTACGAGAAGACGATGAAAATGCCCAACTTCTACTGGATTGAGGAGGAGGTTGAGAGGTGCGAGGATGTCGTCCTCCTTCTCGGCTTCTGGCAGGAGATAGGTCCTGGTTACTGGGTGCGCGTTGGCGGTCACTATGTTACCTGTGCCGGGGTCGATTCTAACTATTCTCTGCTCGGCATCAGCGACCCCTGTCGTGATAACGCCGGGGCGGGAGGACCGGGTCGGGTGCCCGTGCCTCATCCTTATCCCCACAATTCCTCGGTGCATAACGATACCCAGTATGTCTCCCACGATGTCTATAATGTCGCCGCCTCCCCGAGTCCCGGCGGTTTCTGGGGTCTGGCAAACTATTCCGATGGGCTGAACGTCTCCGACTTCCAGTTCCAGAACTGCCCCCCGGAGTTTGAAATAAATCAGTCGGTGTATGAGCCGGGCTTGCCCGTCTATACTGAGATTGAGTATGCCGTCGCCGTCTCGCCCAAGCCTGACCTTAACGAGGTGGTAGATAGCGACTATGTGTGGGAGGAGGGAGGGCCTATGGCGGGGACGGTCAATATAAGCGTCCATGTGGTAAACGAGACATGGAACAACACCATCTGGGATATAGAGGTTCTCTTCTGGACTGAAGGAAACGGGACGGACTGGGTCTACAATGAGACTTTCAACGAGTCTTTGAAATTCTGCCAGAAGTATTACTTCAACATAAGCTATCCCGTTGAACCCGAGATTATAGTGCTCCATTTCTCCAATGAGACGCATGATAACATCGGCTTTGCCTTCAGCAATC
>CAYHBC010000066.1:0-5732 GCA_964354775.1 uncultured Dehalococcoidales bacterium | reverse complement strand
AAGGCTCAGGCGCTGTTTACAGCGATTGACCAGGCGGAGGCTGACCAGCATGCTGTTATTAATCGATAACTACGACAGCTTTACCTACAACCTCTTCCAGTATTTGAGCGAGCTGGGGGAAGAGGTAAGGGTGTTCCGGAACGATAAGATAACCCTGGATGAGATTGAAAAGCTTTCCCCCCAGCGCATCGTCATCTCTCCCGGTCCGGGCACTCCGGAAGAGGCGGGCATCTCCAACGAGGTCATCCGCCGCTTCGGAGGCAGCATCCCCATACTGGGGGTCTGCCTGGGACACCAGTGCATCGGCTACAGCTACGGAGGCAGGGTGGACCGCGCCGGCGAAATCAAGCACGGCAAGTCGTCGCTCATTCACCATGACGGCAGGGGGGTTTTCCAGGGGCTGCCCAGCCCCTTCTCCGCCATCCGCTACCACTCCCTGGCGGTGATGCGCCCCGGCTTGCCCGACTGCCTGGAGGTCAGCGCCTGGACCGCCGAGGGAATGATTATGGGCTTGCGCCACCGCCACCTCCCCGTGGAGGGAGTCCAGTTCCACCCCGAGTCCATTATGACTAAAGTAGGAAAGGAGTTATTAAGAAATTTTCTAAAGCTTTCTATTGATTAGCAACCTATCCCCCTGCCCCCTTCCCTTGCCCAGGGAAGGGGGGATAAGATAAGAGAGGGGCTGGTGCCCCTCTCTAAAGGCTACTCCCCTTGGGGAAGCAGGGAACAAGGGAAGTCCAGGAAGGGTGAAACCCTTCTTCCTAATAACTCCCCCTCTCCTTTGAAGGAGAGGGGGACACAGGGGGTGAGGTTGATAAGGAGAGTTAAACAGGGAGAACAACGATGATTAAGGAAGCCATCGACAGGTTAGTCTCCGGAGGCTCGCTCAGCTTTGAAGAGTCCGCCGCGGTGATGGAGGAAATAATGAGCGGCGGGGCGACCCCCGCCCAGCTGGGCGCCTTTCTCACCGCGCTCCGCCTCAAAGGCGAGACGGTGGAGGAGATTGCCGGGATGGCGAGCATAATGCGGGCGAAGGCAGTCCCCGTCGCCACCACTCCCCCGGTGATTGACACCTGCGGCACCGGCGGCGACGGCTCCTTCAGCTTCAACATCTCCACGGCAGCCGCCTTTGTCGCCGCCGGGGCGGGGCTCAGGGTCGCCAAGCACGGCAACCGGGCGATGTCCAGCCGCTGCGGCAGCGCCGATGTCCTCGAGGCATTAGGGATAAAGATTGACCTCGGCGCTGAAGGAGTGGCGCAGTGCCTGGAAAAAGCGGGCATCGGCTTTATGTTCGCCCCCATCTTCCACCCGGCGATGAAGCACGCCGCCCCGACGCGGCGCGAGATTGGAATCCGCACCGTGTTCAACATCCTCGGCCCCATCACCAACCCCGCCGGGGCGGAATACCAGGTCATCGGCGTCGCCTCCCCGGAGCTGGGGGAAAAGATTGCCCTCGTCCTCCACCGCCTGGGGGCAAAACACTCCCTGGTGGTGCACGGCAGGGACGGAATGGACGAAATCTCCATCAGCGCAGGCTCGCTGGTCTGGGAAGTTACTCCCGACGGAGTATCTCAGGCTTACGAGGTCTCCCCGGAGGACTTCGGATTTAACAAGGTGAGCAGGGAGGAAATCAAGGGAGGGACCGCCGTGGAAAACGCCACGATGCTGCGCGGCGTGCTGGAGGGGGAGAAAGGAGCGCGGCGGAACATAGTGGTCATGAACGCCGCAGCGGCGCTGGTCGCCGGCAACAAAGCCCCCGACTTAAGAGAAGGCGCCCGCATCGCCGAAAAGACGATTGATTCCGGTCAGGCTTACGACCGGCTGGCGGGGCTAATCAAGCTCAGCCAGAGGCTGGGAAACGCCATTGCGAGCAAAGCGAATGGGACCCCGAAAAATTCGCAGAATTTTTGGGGTAAAAAGCAATCTCAATAAACTCTCAATAAAGAAGAGATGTTAGATAAAATAATCGCCGGGAAGAGGGAGGAGGTAGTGAGGAGGAAGAAAACAGCGCCCCTGCCTGTCTTAAAGGAGCGCATCGCCCGCCAGAAGCCCCCTGTTGACCTCGCCCGCGCCCTCAGCGGCGACCGTATCCGGCTGATTGCCGAGGTGAAGCAGGCATCGCCGTCACGGGGAGTTTTCCGCCCCAACCTTGACCCTGTCGGGCTGGCGCGCACCTATGCCCGGGGCGGCGCCGCCGCTATTTCAGTGCTGACCGAGACAAACTATTTTAAGGGCAGGCTGGACCACCTCGGGGCAATCAGGGAGGCGGTGGAGCTTCCCCTGCTGAGGAAGGACTTCATATTTGACCCCTACCAGGTGTATGAGTCCCGCGCCTGGGGCGCCGACGCCCTGCTGCTCATCGTGGCTGTCCTGAGCCTGGCGCAGCTTGAGGAACTCCTTTCGCTGAGCTACGACCTCGGCTTAAAATGCCTGGTGGAGGTCCACAACGAAAGCGAGGTGGAAAGAGCGCTGCTCAGCGGGGCAGAGGTCATCGGCATCAACAACCGGGACCTCAACACTTTTGCCGTGGATATAGACACCACCCGACGGCTGCGACCTCTCATACCTCCGCGGCGAATCGTGGTCTCGGAAAGCGGCATCACCGCCCGGAGCGATGTGGAAAAATTAACCCGGTGGAAGGTCAACGCCGTGCTCGTCGGCGAGGCTCTGGTTACCGCCGGCGATGTCGGGGCTAAGATAAGGGAGCTTCTAGCGTGACACGAGTCAAGATTTGCGGGATTACCGACCAGGCTCATGCCCTGGCGGTAGCCGAGGCAGGAGCCGACTTCCTGGGGCTGGTCTTCGCCCCCGGCAAGCGGCAGCTGGCTCCCGAGGAGGCAAGAAGAATAGCCGAGGCGGTAAGAAAAGCCAATAACGCCATAGAAATAGTGGGCGTCTTTGTCAATACGCCGTCCTCGGAGGTAAACCAGACCGCCGATTTCTGCGACCTGGACCGCGTCCAGCTAAGCGGCGATGAGTCCTGGGAATACTGCCTCAAGATTAGCCGGCCGATAATTAAAGCCTTCCGGGTAAGCCGGCAGCGCCCCGAAGAGATATGCGCTGAGCTGAGCGCCGGGGCGAGGACACTTTCCCCCAGAAGATTTATCGCCCTGCTTGACTCTCAAGTTAAAGGCAAGTATGGCGGGACGGGAATGAGGTTTAACTGGAGGATAGCCCAGCAGGTCGCCCTGAGATTTTCCACAATCATCGCCGGGGGGCTTGAGCCCGACAATGTCGCTGAGGCAATCAAGACCGTGACACCCTGGGGAGTGGATGTCTCCTCGGGGGTGGAGGTGAGAGGGGTGAAGGATGTGGCTAAAATCAGGGCGTTCATTGAAGCGGCGAGGAGGGCTGATGAAAACAGAAGATAGGCAGTTACCCGACTCCGGGGGATACTTCGGGATGTTCGGGGGCAGGTTCGTCCCCGAGACCCTTATTCCCGCCCTGGACGAGCTGAACCGGGCTTACCGCAAGGCAAAGAACGACCCCTCTTTCTGGGCGGAGTTTGACTCCCTGTCCCGGGATTACTCGGGGAGGCCGACGCCGCTTTACTTCGCCGCAAGGCTCACCGCCCGCTGCGGCGGAGCCCGGATTTTCCTCAAGAGGGAGGACCTGGTCCACACCGGGGCTCACAAGCTGAACAATGCCCTGGGGCAGGGTCTGCTGGCTCAAAGGATGGGAAAAGGGAGAATCATCGCCGAGACCGGCGCCGGGCAGCACGGAGTCGCCGCCGCTACTATCTGCGCCAAGCTGGGGCTGGAGTGCATCGTCTATATGGGAGAGGAGGACATCTCCCGCCAGGCGCTCAACGTCTTCCGTATGAAGCTATTAGGCGCCGAAGTCCGCCCCGTCTCCTCAGGCAGCAAGACTCTCAAGGACGCCATAAATGAAGCAATTCGGGACTGGGTAACGAATGTGAGAGATACCTACTATCTTCTGGGCTCCGTGGTGGGTCCTCATCCCTACCCGGTAATGGTGCGCGATTTTCAGTCGGTCATCGGCAAGGAAGCCCGGGAGCAGATTTTAGAGAAATGTGGACGGTTGCCCGATTATATCGTTGCCTGTGTCGGCGGGGGCAGCAACGCCATCGGCATTTTTCATCCTTTTGTGAACGACAAAAAGGTCAACTTCATCGGCGTGGAAGCGGCAGGACGGGGCATTAAGAGCGGAAAACACGCCGCTTCGCTGGTTGCCGGGAGGGTAGGCGTGCTCCACGGGGCAAAGTCCTACGTCCTCCAGGACGATAACGGGCAAATCCGGGAGACCAGCAGCATCGCCGCGGGGCTGGACTACCCCGGCGTGGGACCCGAGCACAGCTACTACAAGTCCATCGGGCGCGCTACCTATGTCGCCGTAACCGACACCGAGGCGCTGGAGGCTTTCCAGCTCCTCTGCCGGACTGAAGGCATCATCCCGGCGCTTGAGCCATCCCACGCTATAGCCCACGCCGTCAAGCTGGCGGGCAAGCTGGATAAAGAGCAGATAGTCCTAATCAACCTCTCGGGACACGGGGACAAGGATATGGACATCGTGACCGGGGCGCTGGGGATGAAGCCATGAGCCGCATCGCCGCTGTTTTCGCCCGACCTAACCATACCGCTTTTATCCCCTATATCACCGCAGGCTACCCCGATATTGAGACCACGCTGAAGGTAGTCCCCCTCCTCGCCAGGGGCGGCTGTGACCTCATTGAGCTGGGAATTCCCTTCTCCGACCCCATAGCCGATGGCATCACCATCCAGAAAGCCAGCTTTCAAGCGCTGCAAAAGGGGGTTACCCCCAGAGTCTGCCTCCAGCTAGCCAGGGAGCTAAGCGCCAGGGTGGAAATCCCCCTGGTATTTATGACCTACTTCAATCCGGTGCTCCACTACGGCTGCTCCGAGTTCTGCGCCGCCGCGGCGGAATGCGGCGTTGCGGGGCTGATTGTCCCCGACCTTCCTCCCGAAGAGGGCGGGGAGCTGGACGCTGCCGCCAAGAAGAGCGGGCTGGACCTCATCTACCTCCTTGCCCCCACCAGCAGCGAAGCACGCATCCGCCTCGTAGCGGAGAAGTCCCGCGGCTTTATCTACCTCGTCTCGGTAACCGGGGTTACCGGAGCCAGGAAGGCTCTGCCTCCCGACCTGGAGCAGTTCGTGACCAGGGTGAGAAGGCTCGCCCGCCAGCCTCTCTGCGTCGGCTTCGGAATATCCACCCCGGGGCAGGCAGGGCGGATAGCCCGGCTCGCCGACGGGGTGATTATCGGCAGCCGGATTATCCAGCTTATGGAGTCGGGGGACAAATCGCTGAGGGCGGTCTCTGATTTTGTTGCCGGGGTAAGAGAGGCGCTTGATGCCCCAAAAGGTTAGTTTTAACCCTTTACCTATGTTAAAAGCGGAGTGATTATATTAATATATTAAGAGGTAAGGCATATTGAATACTTTCTATCATGGTGATTGCCTCTTTGTTATGAGGCACGATATTGCCCCTGAATCCGTTGACCTGATTTACCTTGACCCGCCATTTTTTACAGGTAAGATACAAAAGGGTAAATGGCAACCTGAAGCTATGGAAGTATCTTATGAAGACTCCAAGCGATTTTGGTCTGAAAAGGCTGATGTAATGAGAGAAAAAGCACCAGTTTGGTTACGCCATATTGCCCTAAAACGCCCCGACTTCGCCTCATACCTATTTTATATGCTGGAGAGGCTTGATGCTTGTCACAAAGTCTTACAAAAGACGGGAAGCATATATTT
>CAYHBC010000065.1:0-5826 GCA_964354775.1 uncultured Dehalococcoidales bacterium | reverse complement strand
CCTCAAGGGGTAGTTAAGGAGAGTCAAAGAGAGGTGAAACCTCTCTTCTAATTCCTTCCCCCTCTCCTTTGCAAGGAGAGGGGGATTAAGGGGGTGAGGTTGATAAAAGACCCCAAAAAATTTGACGATAGCTCATTAAAAGATTATTATTTAATATAATGTTGTATTCAGGGCATTTTACTGAAATAAAGAGGGGAAATGGAAAGCTATGTATATGTTTTGATAGTTCTTGTTTTCATTTTGAGTGGTCTCGGCGGTTACTTTGCCCGACAGCTAATAGCAAATCAACAAATCCGAGGTGCCCGGAAAGAAATCGAGCGGCTACTTGTTGATGCCGAGGCAAAGCATAAAGAAGTCCTCCACGAAGCCAAGGAAGAGGCTGCCAGGGTAAGAAATGCCGCTGAAGCGGCGAACAAAGAACACCGCCTTGAGTTACAGCGGCTAGAGAACCGCCTCACTCAGAAAGAACAGTCGCTGGAGCGTAAATCAGAGAGCGTTTCCCGCTATGAGCGCGACCTCAACGCCAAGGAAAAGAACATTGAACGGATAAAAGCCGAAGTTGAAGGGTTAAAGAAAAAGGAGATTGAACGGCTGGAGGCGCTCTCCGGCGTGTCCAGCGAAGAAGCGAGGCAATTCCTGTTACAGGCAATCGAACACGAGGTTACCGAGGAAGCCTCACGGAAAGTCCGGCTCTGGGAAAGCCAGGTAAGGGAGGAAGCGGAGAAGCGAGCTCAGGAGATTCTCGCTACCACTGTCCAGCGCTGCACCGCCGATGTTATCTCGGAGATTACGGTTTCCACCGTCCCCTTGCCCAGCGATGAAATGAAGGGACGGCTGATTGGTCGGGAAGGTCGTAATATCCGAGCCCTGGAGCAAGCCACCGGGGTTGACCTCATTATTGACGACACCCCCGAAGCAGTTACCATTTCCAGCTTTGACCCGATGAGGAGAGAGGTAGCCCGGGTTGCCTTAACCAAGCTTATCCTTGATGGTCGCATTCATCCTGCCCGGATTGAGGAAGTGGTGGAAAAGGCTAATGCCGAGGTTGAGGCTACCATCCGCACCGAAGGTGAGCAGGCGGCTTACGAAGCAGGCATCCCCGGACTGCATCCCGAGCTAATCAAACTGCTGGGCAGGCTCAAATTCCGCACCAGCTATGGTCAGAATGTATTACTGCACAGCATTGAGGTTTCCCATCTGGCAAGGATGCTCGCTGAGGAGATTGGGGCTAATGCTGCGGAAGCGAGAAAAGCGGGCTTGCTTCACGATATCGGAAAGGCGGTGGACTCCGAAGTGGAGGGCCCTCACGCCCTCATCGGCGCCGACATGGTCAAGCAGTGGGATAAGTCTTCCCAGGTAGCTTCAGCCATTGCCGAGCATCATGGTGAAGCTCCGACAACCAGTGTTCTCGGTTTTATTGTCGCCGCGGCTGACGCTATAAGCGGCTCACGCCCCGGTGCCCGCCGCGAGTCCCTGGAGCAATACCTGAAACGGGTCAAGGACTTAGAGGATATTGCCGGTAGCTTCCCTGGAGTGGAAAAAACTTTTGCCATCCAGGCAGGACGGGAGGTGCGGATAATGGTGAAACCGGCGGAAATCGACGACCTGAGCGCAGTGAGGCTGGCTAGAGACATCTCCAAGAAGATAGAGGACACGCTGAGCTATCCGGGACAGATAAAAGTCGTGGTGGTGCGGGAGACCACGGCGATAGACTACGCTAAGTAGATGGAGATGTGGAGCAGCGTTGAAGATATTGATGGTCGGGGATGTCGTGGGCAAAGCAGGCAGGAAAGCGGTAAAAGCCCTCCTGCCCGGTCTGCGCCACGAATATGGCATCACCCTGGCGATAGCTAACGGCGAAAACGCCGCAGGCGGAATCGGGCTAACGCCGGAGACAGCCGAGGAGCTTTTCCAGTCCCAGGTTGACGTAATCACCACGGGGAACCACATCTGGGCTCACCAGGAGATTATTCCCTTCCTGGAAGGCAATTCCCCCGTAATTCGCCCTCTGAACTACCCCCCGACGGTTCCCGGTCGGGGCTACTGGCTCAAGGACAACATCCTGGTAGTCAACCTTCTGGGACGCACTTTCATCGGGGACTTTGACTGCCCCTTCCGGGCGATGGACAAGCTGCTTGATGAACTGGACCCCAAGCCTGCGGTTATCATCGTTGATTTTCACGCCGAGGCAACCTCGGAGAAGGTAGCCATGGGCAGATACCTTGATGGGCGAGTCAGCGCCGTCCTGGGAACACACACTCACATCGGCACAATTGACGCCGGCATATTGCCCCAGGGCACCGCTTATGTAACCGACGTGGGCATGGTGGGACCAATTGATTCCGTAATCGGCGTCAAGGTGAGCAATGTGATTGACCGCTTTCTCAGCCAGATGCCCGCACGGTTTACACCGGCACAAGGAGCGGTCTCCTTCGACGCCGTGGTGGTGGAAATAGCCGAGGACAGCGGCAGGGCAACGGCTATCAGCCGCATCCAGAAAGTCGTGGACTAGCCCCGGCAGCCAGCGGTCCCGCCAGGCGGGTCGGGCGCCTGGCACCTGAACTCCGAGATTGCTTCGTCGCCCGTCAGCCGACGGACCCCTCGCAATGACAAGAGGGGGGGTTACTGCGAGCCGCTTTTTTATTGTCATTGCGAGCCGCAGGCGTGGCAATCCCGAAAAAATCTCCCCTCTCCCCTGTATAGGAGAGTCCCTTAGTTCGCGGGGACAGAGGGACTTTTATTACCGCCATCTATATGGTATAATCGGCAGGTTGCTGAAATACTGACCGAGGGAAGCAATGGAAGCGTTTCGGGAGATACTGTGGAATGTTCCCGGGGGTCCCTGGGCTATCTACCCCATAGCCATCGTGGTAGCCATCATCTTCGTCTACGCCATTTTTATCCGCTTTCTGGAGGTGTGGCGGCGGGGCAAGCCCGAGGACAGGTTCCACCCCTTCTGGAGCCGGATTGGAAATTTCATAAAGGTCGGCGTTGTTGAGGGTCTGATACACCGGAAATTCCTCCGAGAATTTTATCCCGGTATAGCGCATCTTCTCATCTTCTGGGGATGCATAATCCTCCTGCTCGGCGCAGGAATAGATTTTCTGGGACACTACTGGTTCCATTCCTGGGTTCACGGAGCGCCCTTTTTAGCCCAGTCGCTCATTGATGATATTGGCGGTCTCCTCGTTTTCATCGGAGCAATCATATTCATCATCCGCAGGTATGCCCAGAAACCGGGGGCATTCCAGGAGAGGCTGGACAGGAGCGCCGATGACCTCATTGCCATCAGCTTAATCCTGGCGGTGGTAATCACCGGCTTCCTGGTAGAATCCTTCCGCATCGTCGCTGCTGAGCCGGGCACCGAGGCTGCCTGGTATGCCTGGTCAGCGCTGGGGCTGGGACTGAGCAAGACCTTTGTGGGGCTCACCCCGGCAACAAGCCTCCTGCTACACAAAATTTTCTGGTTCGTGCATGTCATACTCGCCGTCGGCGCCATAGTCTACATTTCCCTTTTCTACAACAAGCTGGCGCACATCATCGTCGCTCCGGCGAATGTCTTCTTCCGCAGCCGGGAGCCTAAAGGGGCATTGCAGTTCATTGACCTGGAGAAGGCTGAGAGCTTCGGCGTGGGCAAGATTGAAGACTTCACCTGGAAGCAGCTACTGGACTTAGACGCCTGCACCCGCTGCGGGAGGTGCCAGGAGGCGTGCCCCGCTTATATCAGCGGTCAACCTCTGTCCCCCAAGAAGCTAATCCAGTCGCTGAAGGAGCACTTACTGGAAGAGAGCAAGTATCCACTTAAGGTTAAAGTGCCCCGGACATCGCTGTTAATTCCCCAGGCAGACCCGCCTCGCACGCTCATCGGCGAGGTGATACCCCAAGACGCCATCTGGAGCTGCTGCACCTGCCGTGCCTGCCAGGAAGCATGCCCGGTATATGTGGAACATATCAATAAGATTGTGGATATGCGCCGCAACCTCGTCCTGGAGCAGGCTAAAGTCCCCGAGCTGGCGGAGCCAATCCTGACCTCCATTGAAGCCCGGGGGCATGTCGTCATCGGCACCACGAATACCAGGACTACCTGGGAGGGGGAGCTGAAAATAAAGCACCTTTCCGAGGACAGCAAGGTGGAGCTGGTGTTCTGGGTGGGCTGCCAGGCATCGCTGGAGGACCGCAGCTTGAAGATTGCCCAGGCTTTCGCCGGGATACTGCAAGCGGCTGGTGTTAACTTCGCCACGCTGGGCGCCGAGGAAAGCTGCTGCGGCGACCCTGCCCGAAGGATGGGCAACGAATACCTCTTCCAGCTTCAGGCGACCAAGAACATCGAGCTTTTGAAGCATTACGGCACTACCAGGATAGTTACCACCTGCCCTCACTGCTTCAACACCCTTAAAAACGAATATCCCCAGTTCGGCGGCGAGTTTGAAGTCCTGCACCACTCCCAGCTTATCGCCCGGCTGATAACAGAAGGCAGGCTAAAGCTAAAAGCGGGATTAAATGGAAGGATAACCTACCACGACCCCTGCTACCTGGGCAGGCACAACGATATTTACCAGCCGGCGAGAGATGTCCTCAGGGCAATCTCCGGGAAGGGGATAGCGGAGATGGAGCGCAGCTACTGGAACAGCTTCTGCTGTGGCGGCGGCGGGGGACGCTTCTGGGTGGAGGGAACGCAGGGCAAGCGGATAAGCGATGTGCGTATTGAAGACGCCATCAAGACCAAAGCTACGGTGGTGGCTACAGCATGTCCTTACTGCCTGCAAATGCTTGAAGACGCTATAAAGAGCAAAGGCGTGGAAGAGTCGCTAAAGGACTGGGACATCGCCGAGCTGGTAGTCCAGGCGATGGAGTGAATCTCACCCTCGCGGCGGTAGTTCTTGCCGCACCTTTTCTATAACCCTGGAGAGCGTCTCCCCGGCTTTGTCGTGGATGACCACGGAAGCGTCCCGGTCGAGGTCGGTCTCGGTGAGGTTGACGATGGCGAGCCTGGCTCCAGCATCCCGGGCGTAGAGCGGCATATAGGCTGCGGGGTAGACAATCAGGGTAGAGCCCACCACTATAAAGAGGTCGCAGTTCCGGGAGCGGCGGGCAGCTTCCGCCAGCGTCTCCTGGGGGAGCTGTTCCCCGAATAAAACGACGTCCGGCTTCAGCATCCCCTGACAGTGGGGGCAGTCGGGGACCTCGTCCTCTTCCTTCATCCCGGGGACAATTTCTTCCATCGGAAAACGGTGGCGGCAGTCAAGGCATCTCGCCCACTGCATATTGCCATGCAGCTCAAATACCCGGTCAGGGGGGACTCCCGCCTTCTGGTGAAGGCTGTCGATATTCTGGGTAATAACGCAGTCCAGCTTTCCCAAGTTATAAAGCTCGGCGATGGCGTAATGCGCCGGATTGGGCTCAATGCCGGTAATAAGGGCGCCCAGTCTCAACAACTGCCACTGTTTTTTACGCGTTTCCAGGCTGCTGACGAACTTCTGGTAGGTGAAGTCGTCGGGGTCAAAGGTGTCCCAGATTCCTCCGGGGCTGCGGAAATCGGGGATGCCCGACTCCGTGCTTATTCCGGCGCCGGTGAATACCACGACCCGGTCAGCTGCTACTATCAGGCGGGCTAGCAGCTCAACCTGCTCCACGCCCACGATTTTACCGCAAACGGACCCTGCTGGCTAGAGGTTTTTTGTCGCCCTGGCGGCGGGAGATTCTTCCCCTTGACGGGGACTGCCCTGAGCATTATGAGATTGCTTCGCTCCGCTCGCAATGACATATTAAAAAGGGTCAGAATGACAGGAAGTGAAGCAATGCCACAAAAAATCCCCTCTCCCTTGA
>CAYHBC010000064.1:0-5976 GCA_964354775.1 uncultured Dehalococcoidales bacterium | reverse complement strand
GAGAACCCCGCCGGTATGGAAATGGCGGGAATGCCGGCGATATTTATCGGCAGGGTGCAGACATCACTCAAGTACATCTGCAGGGGGTCTTCCATCTTCGCCCCCAGCTTGAACGCCACCGTGGGCGAGGTCGGGGTGACCAGGGCATCATACTTTTCAAAAGCCTGCTCATACTCCCGCTTTATCAGGGTGCGCACCTTCTGCGCCTTGAGGTAATAGGCGTCATAATAGCCTGCCGAGAGGGCATAGGTGCCCAGCATTATTCTCCGCTTCACCTCAGGACCAAAGCCAAGCTGCCGCGTCCTCTCCACCGCCGCTATCACGGTGTCGGCATCCTGCTCGGAGAAGCCGTATTTAACCCCGTCGTAGCGCGCCAGGTTCGCCGAAGCCTCGGATGGGGCCACGATATAGTAGACCGCCAGGACATACTTAGTGTGGGGCAGGGAGACCTCCCGGTCTATGGAGGCGCCGAGCTCCCCGAGCTTCCCTATCGCTTCCTCCAGGGCTGCCCTCACTCCCGGCTGCATCCCCTCGGTGAAATACTCCCGGGGAACGCCAATCCTGAGCCCTTTAAGGTCGCCCTCCAGGGACGAAGTGTAATCAGGAATAGGATAGGACACCGAGGTGGAGTCCATAGGGTCATAGCCGGCGATGGCGTTCATCACCAGGGCGCAGTCGGTAACGTCCCTGGTGATTGGTCCAATCTGGTCCAGGGAGCTGGCAAAGGCGATTAAGCCATAGCGGCTCACCCTGCCGTAAGTGGGCTTCAAGCCGACCAGGTTACAAAATCCCGCCGGCTGGCGGATGCTGCCGCCGGTATCGGAGCCGAGAGCATAGAGGGCTTCACCGCCGACCACGGCGGCGGCGGAGCCGCCGCTGCTCCCCCCGGGAACGCAGTCCAGCTTCCAGGGATTGTGGGTGGGAAAGAAGGCGGAGTGCTCCGTGGAGGAGCCCATGGCAAACTCGTCCATATTCGTCTTACCCAGGATGACCGCCTGCTGCGCCCTCAGTTTCTTGATGACGAAAGCATCGTAAGGCGGGACGAAGTTCTCCAGCATCTTTGAGGAGCAGGTAGTCCGTATCCCCCGGGTGCAAATCACGTCCTTGACCAGCATCGGCACGCCAGCCAGCGGCGTAATATCGCCGCTCCTGATAGCCACGTCCGCCTCCTCAGCCTGCCTTAAAGCCAGCTCGGCAGTAACGGTTACACAGGCGTGAATTTTGTCCTCCACCGCAGCGATGCGCTCCAGCAGGGCTCGGGTAAGCTCCACCGAGGAAATCTCCCTCCTCTCAAGGAGCTTATGCGCCTCGTGGATGGTCAACTCGTAAAGCTTATTCACCAGCGGAATATCTACTCCAGGACCGGCTTTACCTTAAAGCAGCTTTCCTCTTCCCTGGGGGCGTTAGCCAGGACATCGCTTTGAGGATATGAAGGAAGGCTCTCATCCTCCCGGAAAACGCTCTCCAGGGGCACAGCGTGGGTCGCCGGCGGCACACCGGTGGTATCCACCTGCTTGAGTATCTCAAAATTCTCCAGGATATTGGACAGCTCCACGGCAAATTTCTCCACCTCCGGCTCATCCACGCCGAGGCGGGCTAACCGGGCTACATGCTCTACTTGCTTTCGGCTCAGTTTCATCCTGCTCCCCAATTGTAGCATTGAGCCTGGCAGCACACAACAACACCTCCACGCTCGTTTGACACTCCTCCTTCGGTATTCTATACTATTCCGTTGCCATTGCTGGCGGGTTACAGCCAGCGACATTAGGGGGAGAAGCTCTCCACCAGAAGGCACCGGGAACCAGCCCTTCACCAGGTGAAAGCTTCAGCCCCGAGGTATAAGAGGTGAAATATGCGAAAAGAGATAGAAGCAGCACTGGAACAGATAAGACCGTCGCTACAAGCCGACGGAGGAGATGTTGAGTTCGTGGAGGTGAAGAACGGCGTGGTCAAGCTGAGACTGAGAGGAGCCTGCTCCGGCTGTCCCATGGCAACGATGACCTTACACCAGGGAATTGAGCGCCTGCTCAAAGAGCGGGTGCCGGGGGTCAAGGAGGTCGTCTCCGTCTAAAACCGGGAGGCAAAAATGCCCATCTACGAATATTTTTGTCCTGCTTGCAAGTCCCGGTTTGCCCTGCTCCGCCCTCTAAGCCAGTCAAGCGAAGCAGCTTCCTGCCCCCGGTGCCACAGCAAGGCCGGGAGAGTTTTCTCCTCCTTCGCCTGCTCCTCAAAAAGCGCCGAGGGGGAAGTCACGCCGCTTGGCGGGAGCTCCCCCTGCAGCACCTGTTCCGCCACGAGCTGCGATACCTGTAAATAGTAGGGGATAAATCAAGTGCTGGAAATAAAAGACCTCACCCTCAACCTTAACGGCAATCCGATAATAAACCACCTGAACCTGGAGGTCAAGGAGGGCAAGATACAGGGCTTGCTGGGGATGAACGGGACGGGAAAAACGACCCTGGCTAACCTGATAATGGGGCTAAGCTACCCCGATGGCGGGAGCATTATGCTTGACGGTCAGGACGTAACCGGGGACACCATTTCCCAGAGAGCCAGGAAGGGGATAACCCTCGCCTGGCAGGACCCGGCGAAATTCGAAGGACTGAGCGTGGCGGAGTACCTGAGGTTAAGCCGAAAGCTAAGCTCCGGCGAGATTGAACGCCTTCTCTGGATGGTGGGGCTTCCCCCGGCGGGGTACCGGGACCGAGACGTTGACGCCAGCCTGAGCGGCGGCGAGAGAAAGAGGGTAGAGCTTGCTTCCGTCCTGGCGATGAGACCAAAACTGGCTGTTTTAGACGAGGTCGACTCCGGCATAGATGTAGTCTCTCTGCCTCACATCATGAATGGAATAGTGGAAATGAGCAAACAGGGCTCGGCGGTGCTGTTAATTACCCACAGCGAGGATGCGGTAGGAATAGCCGAAAGCGTATCAATACTCTGCGCCGGGAAGATAATCAACTCCGGACCACCACAGAAGATGTGCCGGTGGTTTAAGAGTAACTGCCAGACATGCGCCCACATCGGTGAGCCGGTATTATGAAGGGGTTCCCCGAAATGACTGTGGTCAAGGAATATGAAGCCATGCTGGAAGCCTACAGTGCGGCGGGCGGAGACCTGAAGGCACTGAAAAGCAGCGAGGTAGGCAATCTCATTATCCACAAAAATAAAGTCCTCGGGGTCAACGAGACCCGGGGGATAAGGGTAAAGACAAAGGAAACCGAGAGCGGCGTTAATCTCCGCCTGGTGATAGAGAAAGGGGCGAAAATCAAACACCCCGTCCACCTCTGCTTTGGCGTCCTGCCCAAGGAGGGGCTGCAGGAAATCATATTTAAAATGGAGGCAGAGGACGACAGCGAGGTGAATCTGGTGGCCCATTGTCTCTTCCCCAATGCCACCAGTGTAACCCACAAGATGAAAGCCCAAATAAAGGTCGGGGACAACGCCCGGGTCTGCTACCGCGAAACCCACTATCACGGAGAGTCCGGCGGGGTCAGGGTAATTCCCAGGGCAAAAATCACGGTGGGGAAGGGGGGTAGCTGGGAAAGCACCTTCGCCCTCATTGAAGGCTGCGTGGGGGTGTTACGCTATGATTTCGAGATTTTCGGCGATGAAAAAAGCAACAGCGCGCTCATGGTGAAGCTCTTTGGCAAAAAAGAGGACGACATAAACATAGTGGAGAAAATTCACCTTGATGGACGGGAAGCCCGGGGGCTGGCAAAAAGCCGCCTGGTGCTAACCGATAACGCCAGGGCGATGGTCCGCGGTGAAACCTACGGCAACGCCCCTTTCGCCCGGGGTCATGTTGACTGCCTGGAAATCGTGAACGGAGAAGGGGTGATAGCCCAGGCGATACCGGTGGTATATGTGAACGATAAGCTGGCAAAGGTTACTCACGAGGCTGCTATAGGGAGCATAGACAAGAAACAAATACAAACATTGATGGCAAGAGGGCTTGATGAGGAGCAGGCGGTGGATGTCATCGTAAGGGGGGTATTGAAATGAGCCAGGCTTTATGGATAGCAAAGGAGATTAAAGTAGCATAATGGCTGTTGAGTACGGACCGGACAAAATCCGCAATGTAATCTTGCTGTCCCACCATGGCAGCGGCAAGACCTCGCTCGGAGAGTCAATGCTGTTTGCTTCAGGAGCTATCAAGCGCCGGGGCAGCGTTGAGGACGGCACCACCACCTCCGACTGGGACCCCAGCGAGATAGAGCGGCATATGAGCATCAACCTCTCCCTGCTTCCCCTGGTGTGGAAAGAAACAAAGATAAACCTCATTGATACCCCGGGCTATGCCGACTTTACCACTGAAATCAAGTGCGGTCTCCGCGTTAGCGAAGGGGCGGTAATCGTAATCTGCGCCGTCTCAGGGGTAGAGGTGGACACCGAGCGGGTCTGGGACTACGTGGAAAAGGCAAATATGCCTCGCCTGCTGTTCATCAACAGGATGGATAAAGATAACGCCAATTTCTTCGCCGCACTGGAGGAAATCCATAAAAAGCTGGGGGCAAAATGCCTCCCGGTTACCCTTCCCATAGGCTCCCAGAGCGATTTCCAGGGCGTCGTGGACCTGGTGAGCCTCAAAGGCTACAGCGGCGCCAAGGGGGAAGAAACGGAAATACCCCCTTCGCTCAAAGAGCAAGCCGCTTCCTACCGGGAGAAGCTGGTGGAAGCCGCCGTGGAAACCGACGATGCGCTCCTCACCAGGTACCTGGAAGGAGCGGAAATCAGCAACGAGGAGATTCTGGGCGCGGTAAAGAAGGCGACCATCTCGGGGAAGCTGGTGCCCGTTTTCGCCGGCGCGGCATTATCGGGCATCGGCATAGGCTCGCTTCTTAACGCCATTTGCGACTTCCTGCCCTCGCCCCAGGAGCGGGGAGCTACCACCGCAGTAAATCCGGCAACGAAGGAAAAGGAAGAGGTCAAGCCGGCTCCGGGAGAGCCCCTGACCAGCCTGGTGTTCAAGACCACCGCCGACCCCTATGTGGGCAAGCTCAACTATTTCCGGGTCTATTCCGGCTCGCTGCCGAGCAACTCCCAGGTCTGGAACGCCACCAAGAACGGCATGGAGCGCGTGGCGCAACTGTTCACCTTGAGGGGCAAGAACCAGGAGACTGTCACCGAGGTAGGCGCCGGCGATATCGGGGCGGTTGCCCGGCTGAGCCTGACCACTACCGGGGATACCCTCTGCAGCCCGGAGCACCGCCTCATACTTGAGGGCATTGAGTTCCCCCAGGTGAATTTGACCATGGCGGTCCAGCCTCAGACCAAAGCCGACCTGGACAAGATGAGCACCATCCTGCCCCGGCTTTGCGAGGAAGACCCTGCCCTCCGCATGCAGCGGGAGCAGGATACCAACGAGTTTCTCATTTCGGGAATCGGCGAGGCCCACCTGGAGATGGTCAAGGAGAAGGCGCAGCGCAAGTTCGGCGTGAAGCTGATTTTGACTCCGCCGAAAGTCCCCTACAAGGAGACCGTCACCGCGGCGACTAAGGCGGAATACAAGCACAAGAAGCAGACCGGGGGACACGGGCAATACGGACATGTCTTACTGGAGGTGGAGCCGCTGCCCCGGGGCAGCGGCTTCGAGTTCGTCGTGAAGATTATCGGCGGCGCAATACCCAAAAACTACATCCCCGCCGTGGAGAAGGGAGTCAACGAAGCCAGGCAGCAGGGCGTCCTGGGGGGCTATCCGGTGATAGATACCCGGGTTACCCTCTACGACGGCAGCTTCCATCCCGTAGACTCCTCGGATATCTGCTTTAAAATCGCCGGGGCGCAAGCTCTGAAAAAGGGGCTGTCCCAGGGGCAGCCCGTCCTCCTTGAGCCCATCATGGACCTGACCGTGACCGCCCCCGAGGAGTTCACCGGCGACCTCACCGGCGACCTGAATTCAAGGAGGGGGCGCGTGCTCGGTATATCGCCCGAGGGCAAAAATATCACCATCCAGGCGCAGGCGCCCTACGCCGAGCT
>CAYHBC010000063.1:0-6140 GCA_964354775.1 uncultured Dehalococcoidales bacterium | reverse complement strand
AGCCATCCTGATTCTTGCCTGGTATGTGATAAGGGTAACCGCTGCCAGTTACGCCAGATTGCCTCAGATATTGGTATCGGACTGTCAGCGCTTCAGAGGATTCCTCAACTGGTTACTATTAAGGAGGTCAACCCATTCATTGAAAGGGACTTAACCAAATGCATTCTGTGCGCCAAGTGTATTCGGGCATGCCAGGAGCTGGTTGTTGAAGGAGCTATTGACTACTTTCGGCGGGGCTTCGTTGCCAAACCAGCAACGTTAAATGATTCGGCACTGGATGATTCTGAGTGCACCTTTTGTGGAACCTGTATCGCATTATGCCCCACCGGGGCACTGATGGAAAAGGGTAGGACGTATGGGGGCACGACTAAGACCACGACGGAAACGACCTGCCCCTTTTGTGGCTGTGGGTGCAGCATTTGCCTGGAAGTCAAGGATAATCGGATTGTGCGGGTTATTCCCGGTAAAGAAGAGCCAGTAAATCGCGGTGCGCTTTGCGTCAGGGGAAGCTACGGCTGCGATTTCGTCCATAGCCCCGATAGACTAACTAAACCCCTGGTCAGGAGGGATAAAACTTTTGAGGAGGTATCATGGGAAGATGCCCTGGAACAAGTAGCTACTGGATTCAAGCGAATAGAGGACGAGCGGGGTTCCGACAGCCTCGCTGTTCTGGGTTCATCCAAGTGCACCAATGAAGATAACTACGTCCTGCAGAGATTTGCCAGGTGTGTGCTCCACACAAATAACATTGACAGCGGCAGCCGCTTATACAACTCTGCCACCAGGGCAGGTCTCGGCTCCTCTATTGGTTTTCCCGGCACTACTAATTATCTTGGCACTCTGGAGCAGTCAGGGGTGATAATTGTTATCGGGGCTAATCCTGAGTTCTCAGCTCCCGTCGTCAGCTACGCCATAAAGCGCGCCGTCAAGTACAAAAACGCTAAGTTAATAGTGATAGACCCACGGCAAACAAAGCTTTCTTCATTTGCCTATCTCTGGCTGCGCCCCAATATCGGCACTGATGTGGCTTTGCTGAATGGTTTAGTCAAGGTGATTATTGATGAAGGTATGCTGGATGCAGAATATGTTGCCCGGAGAACAGATAATTTTGCGGCATTGACTGAAGCATTAGAACGATATTCCCCGGAGTATGCCGGGACTATCACCGGCGTCCCCGCAGAGGAAATTCGCACTGTTGCCCGATTATATGCCAGGGCAACTCAACCGGCAATCGTGTATGGCACTGGAATCACTCAACAGAGGGGTGGAATAGACAACGTAAGAGCTATAGCCAACCTGGCAATATTGACGGGACATATTGAGCGTGGTGGTATTTATGCCCTGCAGAGAGAGAATAATGGGCAGGGTGCTTGTGACATGGGGACATTGCCCGATTTTCTCCCCGGATACCAGAATGTGTCCGATAGCCCGGCAAGGAGAAAGTTTGAACAACGCTGGAAAGCGGTCTTGCCCGATAACCCCGGCTTGAGCGCTATTGAATTTATGGAGCAAGCAAAGAGCCGGAAAATCAACGGCTTATATATCGTGGGGGAAAATCCTTGTTTAAGCTTCCCCCACTCAAAACTGGTTACTGAAGCTCTGGCTTCCCTTGACTTTCTGGTGGTGCAGGATATGTTCCTTACCGAGACGGCTAAGCTAGCCAATGTGGTTCTACCCGCGGCAAGCTTCGCTGAAAAGGAGGGAACGTTCACTAATTTTGAGGGTAAAGTAAACCGGGTGCGTAAAGCAATCGAGCCTGTTGGTGAGAGCTTGCCCGACTGGGAAATAATCCTGCGGTTAGCTGATAAGATGGGGGAGCCGTTGCCCTTTTCCTCTCTCCAGGAGGTAATGAGTGAGATTGAGGAGTTAGTTCCCTCATACGAAGCCTATACTGATTCCGAAAGACAGGATGAGTTAGATAAGTGGGAGGCAAGGTCTATTTATGGGAGGCAACTCCTGAAGGGATTCCCGAGGTTTTATCCTGTTGAATACCACCCGTGGCGAGAGGACCTTAATCCCGATTATCCCTTCACTCTGCTCACCGGGACTACCCTTTATCACTCTGGCAGTGGCGGCAGGAGCTCCAGGGCTTGGCGGCTTAAGAAGTTTTCTTCCCGGTCTTTTGTGGAAGTCGGGGAGGCTGACGCCCAAAAGCTTGGCATTAGCCAGGGCGACACGGTCAGCGTTATTTCACCCCTCTCTAGGTTAACCACCACCGTTAGAATTATCGATGGTCTCCCTGAAGGAACACTCTTTATGCCAATTTCATTTCCGGAGACTGCGGTGAATCAGCTATTTGACATCGTCTTAGACCCGGAGACAAAAGCGCCTTCGCTCAAGGCGTGTAATGTAAGAATAGAAAGGGCAGGCTCTGATGGATAAAGAGAAAATAGTGGCGCAAGCCGACCTGGCACGTATAGAGGCGATTATAGCTGAATACCAGAATCAGCGGTGGGCCTTACTACCCCTTCTCGAGAGAATTCAGGAGGAGTTTGGCTTTATTCCTCCGAGCAGTATCGACCTCATCGCTAAGGCTTTGGGACTATTTCCCGCCCAGGTACAGGGGGTAATTACCTTTTATGCCGGGCTTTACACCACGCCGCGGGGGAAGAATATAGTCAGGGTATGCCGGGGAACGGCGTGCCATGTGCGTGGCGGGAAAACCATACTGAAGTTAGTCAAGAGGCATCTCGATATTGAAGAGGGTGAAACCACTCCTGACTTTGAGTACAGTCTGGAGACGGTCGCCTGTATTGGTTGTTGTGCACTAGCACCTAATATGGTTATCAACAGGAACATCTATGGATACATGAACCCTAAGAAGGTAGCTTCAATCTTTGGTCGTTACGGAGGGCAGTGAGGTGCCGAAGCGGAAAGCCAGTGTTTCTACCGATGGTCAATATACTCTCCTTATCTGCCGCGGCTCGGGTTGCCCCGGGTCGGATGAAATTCTGAAGCGTCTGGAAAAAGAAACCAAAGGCTTACCGGTTGAACTAAAGCTCACCGGCTGCCACGGTTTTTGCCAGGCTGGTCCCACCGTGATTGTGCAACCCGAGGACATATTCTATTGCCACGTCTCGGTAGATGATGTTGGTGAGATTGTCCAGAAGCATCTGAAAGGTCACCAGGTGATAACCAGGTTGCTTTATACCGACCCGGTGACGGGAGCGGCTATACCGCACTACTCCGATATAAACTTCTACAAGAAGCAGGAGCGCGTGATTCTGCGTAACTGCGGGCATATCAACCCGGAGAAGATTGATGATTACCTTGCCAGTGGCGGCTACCAGTCCCTGCGGAAGGTCCTTTTCCAGATGACGCCAGAGCAGGTCATTGAGGAAATCAGGAGGGCGGGACTCCGGGGGCGGGGTGGTGCCGGCTTCCCCACCGCCGTCAAGTGGCAGTTATGCCGCAATGCCCCGGGCTCACCGAAATATGTGATATGCAACGCCGATGAAGGTGACCCCGGTGCTTTTATGGACCGCTCAATCCTGGAGGCAGACCCTCACGCTGTACTTGAAGGACTGGCTATCGCAGCTTATGCCACCGGTGCTTCGCAGGGCTATATTTACTGCCGTGCCGAGAAGGCTCTGGCTATAGAGCGGATAAAGATTGCCCTAAAACAGGCAAAGGAAGGCGGTTTCGTCGGTGATAACATACTCGGTTCTGGCTTTAGTCTTAACTTGGAGATAAGGGAGGGTGCCGGCGCTTTTGTCTGCGGTGAAGAGACGGCTCTTATGATGTCTATAGCGGGACTGCGGGGAATGCCTCGACCCAGACCTCCCTTTCCGGCTCAATCGGGCTTGGACGGGAAGCCCACCATCATCAACAATGTAAAGACGCTGGCTACAGTTCCGATTATTATTGAGCGAAGCGCTGACTGGTATGCCAGTATTGGCACGGAGAAGAGCAAGGGTACCGCCGTCTTTGCTCTCACCGGAAAGGTTGCCAACTGTGGGTTGGTGGAAGTGCCAATGGGCACACCGCTCTCCAAGATTATCTTTGATATCGGCGGCGGTATTCCCCGCGGGAAGCGCTTTAAGGCGGTGCAGACCGGTGGTCCATCAGGAGGTTGTATTCCCGCCCGCTTTATGGACTCGCCTGCCGACTACGAATCGCTGACCAAGCTGGGCTCGATAATGGGCTCCGGTGGCATGGTAGTGATGGATGAAGCCACCTGCATGGTAGACATAGCCCGCTTCTTCCTCAGCTTCACCCAGAATGAGTCCTGCGGTAAGTGTACCCCGTGTCGGCTGGGCACCAGGCAGATGCTGGAAATACTGACCCGAATCACCGAAGGCAGAGGTCGCGAAGAGGATATTGATACCTTGCTTACAATAGCCAGAACAGTAAAGGAATGCTCACTGTGCGGACTTGGCCAGACCTCCCCCAACCCGGTGCTTACCACCCTCAATTATTTTCGTGAGGAGTATGACGCCCATATCAAGGAAAAGAAATGTCCCGCGGCAGTCTGCGATGCTCTGATGATATCACCCTGCCAGCACACCTGCCCTGTGGGTATCAACATCCCCAAATATGTGGCTCACATAGCTAGTGGCGAGTACCAGGAAGCTATCGGCACTATCAGGGAGCGCAACCCCTTCCCGGCTATCTGCGGTCGTATCTGTCATCATCCCTGCGAAGGCAAGTGCCGGCGTGGTGAGCTTGAAGCCCCGGTAGCTATCAGGGAACTCAAGCGCTTTGCCGCCGACTGGGCTTACCGCTACGGTAAAGAGCCTGAGCCCTTTCCTAAAACGAAGAACCAGAGAGTGGCGGTTGTCGGCGCTGGCCCGGCAGGACTCGGTTGTGCCTACTTCCTGGCCCAGATGGGCTACCTGGTAACCGTGTTTGAAGCCCTGCCCGTAGGCGGTGGGATGCTGGCGGTGGCTATACCCGAGTTTCGTCTGCCCCGCGAGGCAATCCAGCAGGATATAGATTATATCACCAGGCGTGGCGTGGAGATAAGATATAATACCCCGATTAACGTAAACTTTACCGTGGAGGACCTTAGAAAGGATGGCTTCAGTGCCGTATTCATTGCCGCTGGTGCTCAGAGAAGTCAGAACATAGGCATACCCGGCGAGCTGGAAGATGTTGAGAACTTCTATTACGGGTTGAGATTCCTGAGGGATGTGAAGGTAGGCCGTGCTGTTAGAGTGGGGCGCCGGGTGGCGGTTATTGGAGGCGGCAATGTTGCTTTAGACTCAGCGCGCACCGCCCTCCGCCTCGGTGCCGATGAAGCCAATATCTACTACCGGCGCTCACGGGAGGAGATGCCGGTAACTGAGGTAGAGTATGACGAGGCGCTGAATGAAGGCACCCAGGTCAATTTCTTGGTCAGCCCTACCAGGATAGTGAGTTCTAACTGGAAAGTAACCGGTCTTCAGTGTATCCGTATGAGGCTGGGTGAGCCTGACGAAAGCGGAAGGCGGCGGTCGATTCCGATTGAGGGTTCCGAGTTGTTTATTGAAGCCGACACGGTTATTGCTGCCGTGGGACAGGCCCCTGACCATTCCTTTCTCCCTCCGGGCAGCGCCCTGGAACGCATGGTAGTTGACAACAATACGCTGGCGACCAATGTGCCCGGTGTTTTTGCCGGCGGCGATTTCGTTACCGGGCCGGGTTTCGTCGTTGAGGCTATTGCTGCCGGCAGGCGAGGGGCTATTGCCATCGACAAATACTTACGGGGTGATACCTCAAAGGTTGAGATATACGACCTGAAAACTGCGGTGGTAAAGGAAGTAACCCCGGAAGAAGAGGAGACCTGGGAGGAGCAACCCAGGATTAAGATGCCCTACCTCCCCCTGCCTGAGCGGAAAAACAGCTTCATTGAAATAGAGCAAGGCTTTTCTGAGGAGCAGGCGAGGCAGGAGGCAAAGCGCTGTTTAAGGTGCGACCGGGAAACATGAAGGCTTTTTGATGAGGAGGTCAGAAAATGAAATCAATTACCAGACAAAAGTCTCTTGAAGAGATTGCTCAGGAGCTGGATAGGATGAGCCGAGTCTATATCATTGGCTGCGGCACCTGCACCACTATGACCCGAACCGGGGGGAGGGAAGAGGTCCTGGCAATGAAGGAGCACCTCCAGGGACTGGGCAAGATGGTCACCGGTTGGACAGTAATCCCTACCGCCTGCGATG
>CAYHBC010000062.1:0-6444 GCA_964354775.1 uncultured Dehalococcoidales bacterium | reverse complement strand
CTGGTCAAACGGAGTGGGGAGACCCTGCTTCATAACGCAGACATCGTTGAGGTAGATGTCCAGCTTTTGCTCGGTCACCGCGGCGCCGCTTCTCCCCAGCGCTGCGGCGACCCGCCCCCAGTTAGGGTCGCTGCCGTGCACCGCCGCTTTCACCAGCGGGGAGCCGACGATGGTCTTAGCCGCCCGGCGGGCGTCAGCCTGGTTTACCGCTCCCTCCACGACGACCTCGATTAGCCGGGTCGCCCCCTCGCCGTCGCGGGCTATTGACTTAGCCAGGTAGGTGCAGAGCTCGGTCAGGGCGTCCTGAAAAGCTCCGCCGTTCGGGGAGCCAATCTCAGGGTTTTTCGCCTCCCCGCTGGCGAGCAAAAAGACGCAATCGCTGGGGCTGGTCTCGCCGTCAATGCTGAGCATGTTGAAGGATGAGTCCGCCGCTTTTCTAAGCGACTGCTCCAGGAAATCGGTGTTTACCACGGCGTCGGTGGCTATGAAGCAGAGCATGGTGGCTAAATCAGGGCTTATCATCCCCGCCCCTTTAGCCACCCCGCCCAGGGTGAACTTGCCTTCCCCGGCGTCAACAGCCAGGGCGATTTCCTTGGGTCGGGTGTCGGTGGTCATCATCGCCCGGACTAGCTCATGACCCTTATCCGGGGCAAGCTTTATTTTGGCGATGCCGTCTCTAATCCGCTCCATCGGCAGCGGCTTTCCAATCACGCCGGTGCTGGCGACAAGCACCTCTTCCTGGGCTATACCCAGCTTGGCTGCGGTCAGCTTCGCCATTTCCGCAGCATCGGCAAGCCCCTGTTCGCCAGTGCAGGCGTTGGCACAGCCTGAGTTCACCACGATTGCCCGCGCCTTTCTCTGCGCCAGGTGTTTCCGGGACAGGACGACGGGGGCGGACTTGATTCTACTGGTGGTGAAGACGGCGGCGGCGAGACACGGCGTTGGAGCATAAAAGATGGCGAGGTCAGGCTCCTTGTTGCCCTTTATGCCCGCGGAGACGGCGCCAGCGAGAAATCCTGGCACTGAGGTGATGGTGCCTGAGGGAATTAACCGGAACATCGTTTTAGCTCTGCCGCGGCTAAAGAGCGCGTCCTAGGTTAAAGCCGACACTCCTAAAATTTCACGACCTAATACCAGCTTCTGGATGTCGGTAGCGCCGCCGGCAATGGTGAGCATCCGGGCATCGCGGTAATACCTTTCCAGGGGATATTCTCCCGAAAGACCTATACCGCCATGAATCTGGATGGCATCGTAAGTCACCTTATTTGCCGCCTCGGTGGCGAAGGCCATCGCCAGGGCAGCCCGCCACCGGATTCCCTCCTCTCCTCTCTTGAGAGCGTCAGCGGCGCGATAGGTGAGCAGCCGGGAAGCCTCGGTAAGGGAGAGCATGTCATAGATTCTGTTCTGCACCAGCTGGAAGCTGGCAATGGGCTTTTTGAACTGTGTCCGTTGTTTAGCGTAGGCCACGGAGGCATCAAGAGCGGCGCTGCTGAGCCCTGTCCCCATTGCGGCGATGCTCATGTGGAGGATGATGAAGAGGAGCTGAAGGAGGGGTAATTTCAGGAGCTCCGCAGGCAAATCGCCCATAACGACATCGTATTCCCCGGTGAGGTCAGCCAGCTCTCCGCTGGCGATTAAGGCCATCATCCGGTTCATGACATTGCATTCCTTGGGCACCTTGCAGTCGTCAAAGTATATCTCGCCCATGGGGCAGGCGCGCAATCCCAGCTTTTGCAGCTCTCTCGTTTGAAAGGGGGAGGATTCTTTGTCCACCAGGATAAGCTGCCGGTTGTCGCCTTTATCCCGGGCGAGGACAACGATGACATCGGCGATAGAGGCGTTGGTTACCCAGGTCTTGGTTCCATTGATGGTGTAGTTGCCGCCACTCAGGGTAGCCTTCGTCTGGAGGGTTCGGGTATCCGAGCCTGCGCCAGGCTCGGTAATGGCAATGCTGCCGATGAGGTTGCCGTCATTAAGCCGGGGAAGCAGTTTTTCCCTTAGCTCGGTGGGGGCGACGATGATTGCCATGGAGGGGAGAGACCAGCTTATTGACGCCACCAGGCTGCACCAGACCCGGGCAAATTCCTCCCGCAGCAAAAAGTAAGTCAGGGGGTCTTTAAATTGCCTTTTGATATTTTTGAAGGTGGTGAAGCCCAGCTCCACTGGCTCCAGCTTTCGGGCAAATTCTATTACTTCCTCCCGGCTCAGCGGACCTTCCTGGTCCCGTTTATTAGCTATGGGGGCAATTTCTTTGTCCAGGAATTCCCGGGCTTTTCTTCTCGCCGTTTCCTGGTCGGTGGTGAATGCAAAGTCCATCGTTTTTATGATATTAGCACCTCAGCCAGTAAAGATACAATTACCCCGATTTTCCCGCTGAAATATTTGCAATCGTTTTGAGGGTATGGTAATATTATCACGACCTTTAAATCAGTCCGGTGAGGCTGGTAAGGGGAAAAATGCTGAAAGAGACAGCACTAAAAGCAAGCCAAGCCTCTTGCCAGTTTAGTGGCAGGAGGTTTTTTTAATGCCCTCGAAGCTCCTGATGACCCCGGTGGATGTGAAGCGGGCGATAGTGCGCATTGCTCACGAGATTGTCGAGAGGAACAAGGGCGCCGAAGATGTTGTAATCGTGGGTATGTGGACTAGAGGGGTGCCCCTGGCGCGGCGGCTGGGGAGCGCCATTCAGGGCTTTGAAGGCGTTCATGTCCCTGTGGGCGTCCTGGATATAAACAATTATCGTGACGATATTCCTCCTTCGGAATTGAAGTCGGCTAATCAGCGCACCGATGTTCCTGTTGAAATAAATGACCGTCAGGTAGTCCTGGTGGATGATGTCCTTTATACCGGGAGGAGCATCCGGGCGGCTATGGACGCCCTTATTGATTTGGGTCGTCCCCGCTCAATACAGCTGGCGGTTCTGATTGACCGCGGTCATCGTGAGCTTCCCGTCCGTGCTGACTATGTGGGTAAGAACATACCGACCTCCCGGAAGGAGAAGATACAGGTCCATCTGGAGGAGACTGACGGCGTGGACGAGGTGACGATTATGGACCGGGAAGAGAGCGACTCTCACGGGAGAAGCCGGGGGAGAGGTCATGAGCCTGGTAAATAGAAGCGTGGTAACCATCGACGATTTGTCCAATAAGGAGATAGAGGCGGTTTTCTCCCTGGCGGACAGGATGGCGGACTCGCTGGAGGCCCAGTCCCAGGTATGCCCGGGGAAGATTATGGCGAGCCTCTTTTTTGAGCCGAGCACCAGGACGCGGCTGTCCTTCGAGACGGCGATGCTCCGTCTGGGGGGAAAGGTTATAACCGCCGTTGAGGTCGGGGCGACCTCTCTAGCCAAGGGCGAGAGCCTTGCCGATATGGCCCGGGTGGTCGGGAGCTACGCCGATATAATCGTCATCAGGCATCCCTGGGAGGGAGCCGCCAGGGTGGTCGCCGACTACGCCGGCGTCCCGGTGATAAATGCCGGCGACGGAGCTCATGAGCATCCCACCCAGGCATTGTGCGACCTCTATACTATTATGAAGGAGAGGCGGACCATTAAAGGTCTGAAGATTGCCCTCTTCGGCGACCTCAAGCAGGGGCGGGCGGTGCATTCCCTGACCTATGCCCTGGCGAGGTTCGGCGCGGTTATCCTCTTCCCCTCCAGGCGCGGACTGGAGACGCCGGAGCATGTCCTGAGGAAGCTGACCACCGAATATGGGGGCAAGCTGATAAAGCTTGAGGCTCTAAGCGAGGAAGCCAAACAGGCACCCTTCCCCCTGGATGCCATATACGTAACTCCGAGCAGCTCGCACCAGCTTGCCATGCTGCCTGATGTCAGCCTTCAGATAGAGCTGAAGAGGGCGGGAATTGACACCCTTTATGTTATGAGGCTTCAGAAGGAAAGATACGCCTCTGCCGAGAAAGAACCGGGCTGGGAAAAGGACTACCCCGTGGTGGACAAAAAGCTCCTCAGGGAGAAGGAGTTCAAGAAGACGCTGGTGATGCACCCCCTGCCCCGCGTTGATGAGCTGGCTTACGAACTGGACGCCGACCCCCGGAGCCTGTATTTCAAGCAGGCGGCTCGCGGAGTGCCGGTCAGGATGGCGCTCATTGCCCTCTTGCTCGGAGCGGAGAAAATCACCCTCCCCGCGGAGGACGGGTCCTTCGCCAGGGCGGACTATCCCCTTTACGCCCGGGACACCGGGGTCAGGTGCCTTAATGCCAACTGCGTCTCCAACCAGGAGACGGAGACGAGATACATCAAGCCCCGCTTCAAAATAGTGAGCGCGGCGCCTCTGACCCTGAGGTGCCTCTATTGCGAGCGCGAGCTTCACCCGCCATACATCGCCAGCTCGGAGTGGCACCAGGGGCTGGTGGAGACCAAGAGATACCACAGCGCCGACAGCCACCTGGTCCGCAAGATTAAGCCCGAGAATTTGGTTATTTTTGCTTCAGAGAGTGAGGCTCAGGCTCACGGTTTCAAGCCCGGCAGCTATGTCAAGAGATGAATAGAGAACTTGCGCCCCTGCTTATCCGTAACGGACGAGTAATCGACCCCGGTCAGGGTATAAGCGAGACTGCCGATTTGCTCCTTGACGGAGGCAGAATTACCGCCCTCGCCCGGGGGATAGCCGTCCAGCTGGGGCAGGAGGTAATTGATGCCTCGGGGATGGTCGTTTGTCCCGGCTTTGTCGACCTGCACTGCCATCTTCGGGAGCCGGGGTTTGAGGACAAGGAGACCATCGCCACGGGCACCAGGGCCGCCGCCGCTGGCGGCTTTGTCGCTGTCTGCTGTATGGCGAATACCGACCCCCCCATTGACAGCCGCGCCGTGGTGGAACTGGTGAAGCAAAAAGCCGCCCGGGAGGGCGTGGTCCAGGTCTTTCCCCTTGGCTGTGTCACCCGGGGGAGGAGGGGAAAGGAGGTCGGAGACCTGGCGGAGCTGGCTTCCGCCGGGGTGGTCGCCTTCAGCGATGACGGCGACCCTGTGGCTGATTCTAAGATTATGCAGCGCGCCCTGGAACACAGCCGCGCTCTCGGCTTGCCCATTGTGGCTCACTGCGAGGATAAAGCCTTGAGCCGGGGCGGCGTGGTAAATGAAGGTCGGGTCTCTTTGGAGCTCGGCGTGAAGGGAATTCCGGCGAAGGCGGAGGAGGCGATGGTCGCCCGTGACCTCGCCCTGGCAAAGCTGACCGGTGCCCGCCTCCATATCGCCCATGTAAGCACCTGCGGCTCCGTTGAGCTTATCCGCCGCGCCCGCGAGGAGGGGGTCGCGGTAACCGCTGAGGTCACCCCTCACCATTTAACCTTGACCGAGGAAAGGGTCAGCGGCGGCGATACCAATGCCAAGGTAAACCCGCCCCTGCGGACTGAAAATGACCTGACCTGCCTCGTTGAGGGACTCCGTGACGGCGTGCTTGACGCCGTCGCCACCGACCACGCCCCCCATACCCTGGCGGACAAGGAATGCCCTCTGGAGGCGGCGGCCTTCGGCATCAGCGGACTTGAGACCGCTTTTGGCTCCCTTATGAGCCTGGTCCATAACGGGGAAATAGACCTCGCTATCTTAATTTCCAGGCTGACCTGCGAGCCGGCGAAGCTCATCGGCAAAGAAGGCGTGCTGGGCGTCCTGAAGGCGGGCGCCCCGGCGAATATCACCATATTTGACCCCCACCGGGAGTGGACGGTGGACAGCAAAAAATTTTTCTCCAGGGGAAAAAACACTCCCTTACAGGGCTTTAAGTTCAGGGGCAGGGTAATGGCGACCATAGCCGCGGGACGGGTGGTCTATAGGGATGCTTCCCTGAAAGGCGATTACGCCCCGATTTCCTCTCCCTTGACGGAAAGGTGAGGCTGATGGCTAAAAAGGCGATTCTGGTTCTTGAGGATGGCGGATTCTGCGAGGGCTATTCCTTCGGCGCCGCAGAGAACGCCTACGGCGAGGTGGTGTTCAATACCAGCATGACCGGCTACCAGGAGATGCTCACCGACCCCTCTTATGCCGGGCAGATTCTGGTGCCTACCTATCCCCTGATTGGTAACTACGGCATCAACGAAGCCGATTACGAGTCAAAGCAGATTCAGGTGAGGGGCTTTGCCGTCAGGGAATATTGCTCCCACCCCAGCCACTGGCAGAGCACGATGACTTTACATAACTTTCTGAAGGACAACGGCATTCCCGGAATCAGCGGGATAGATACCCGGGCGCTGACCCGCCACCTGCGCTCGCGGGGGACTATGATGGGGATTATCACCTCGGAGATGACTGCCGAGGAGGCAGTGGAGGAGCTGGAAGACCTGCCTCACTATGGCTCCACCGATTTCGTTCGCCAGGTCAGCACAAAAGAGCCCTATGAGTGGCAGCCCGGCAAGCCTGCCATTGCTCCTCCTGTCATTGCGACCCCTCCTCCTGTCATTGCGACCCCTCCTCCTGTCATTGCGAGCGTAGCGAAG
>CAYHBC010000061.1:0-6579 GCA_964354775.1 uncultured Dehalococcoidales bacterium | reverse complement strand
AAGCTGAAACTCCACGGGATGAGAGTATCCCACCTGGAATGACAGCTTACCGCCCTTTTCCTGCACCCGGTATCCCACCCCACTCACCTCCAGGACTTTCTCAAAGCCCTGGCTGACTCCCTGGACCATATTCGCCAGGAGGCTGCGGGTGAGACCATGCAAAGCCCGGTGGGTCTTATCCTTGCTGTGCTGCGATACTACCAGAGTCTTATCCTCCAGCTTAATGGAGATATCCTGGTGAAAGCGGCGGCGAATTTCCCCTTTTTTGCCCTTCACCACCACTTCGTTCCCGGCGATATTCACCTCAACGCCCTCAGGCACCGGGATGGGACTTAATCCGACTCGCGACATATTGCATAGCCTCCAGACTACCATACATAAAGCAAAAGCTCGCCTCCCAGACCAAGCTGCCAGGCCCTCCGGCTGGTCATAATGCCCTTGGAGGTAGATAAAATAGCCAGGCCCAGCCCTCCATAAACCCGGGGGACTTCGCCCTTATTAACATAGATTCTCAACCCCGGTTTACTGACTCTCTCCAGTCCTGCCAATGCCGGCAGACCATCGGTATATTTAAGCTGTATTTTCAGCGTTGCTTGCGGCTTGCTCTTGCTCACCTCGTAATCCTGAATAAATCCTTCCTTCTTAAGGATTTTAGCGATGGACAACTTTATCTTGGAGGAGGGAATAGCCACGCTGTCATGTCCTGCCATAATGGCATTGCGGATTCGGGTCAGCATATCGGCGATGGGGTCGGTAACTGTCATTGTACTATCTCCTTCACCAGCTTGACTTTCTTATTCCGGGGATTTGTCCCTCCAGGGCAAGTTTTCGGAAGCAGATGCGGCACAGACCGAACTTCCGTATATAACCCCTGGGGCGACCACATAATTCACAGCGATTACGCTGCTGAACCCGGTATTTCGGGGGGCGTTTTGACTTTATAATCTTAGCTACTTTCGCCATCGCTCTTCCTCGCAAAAGGCATTCCCAGCAGTTCCAGCAAGCTCATTGCTTCCTCGTCGCTCCGGGCGGTAGTGTTGATAGTCACCTGGAGCCCGCGGACCTTGTCCACCTTGTCATAATCAATCTCGGGAAAAACTATTTGCTCCCTCACGCCTAAATTATAGTTCCCCCGACCGTCGAAAGAATCCCGGGATACCCCCCGGAAATCGCGGAGGCGTGCCAGGGTTACATTAATCAGCTTATCCATAAAATCATACATCTTCTTCCCCCGCAATGTTACCATTATTCCAATAGACATGCCTTCTCTCAGCTTGTATGCGGCAACGGATTTCTTCGCCCGGGTAAGCACCGGGTGCTGACCGGTGATTGCCGCCAGGTCTCCCTCGGTTGATTCCAGAGCTTTAGGATTTTGTAGTGCCTCTCCCAGACCAACGCTCAGGACGACCTTTTCCAGCCGGGGCACCTGCATTATGTTGGCATAACCAAACTTGTTCTTAAGCTGGGGAACCACCTCGGTTAGATATTTTTCCTTCAGTCCGTCCATATTATCGCTACTCAATCGCTTCTTTGCAGGAACGGCAAAGCCGCACCTTTCGACCATCCTCCAGGAACCCCAGGCCAATTCGTGTTGGCTTACCACACTTAGGGCAAAGGAGCATCACGTTGGAGCAGTGGACCGGAGCTTCAAGCTCAATTATGCCTGCCTGCCGGGCTGCCCCCCGGGTCCGGGAGTGGCGCTTAATCATGTTGATTCCCTCTACCATTAGCTGGTTATTCTCTGGAATAACCCGGCGCACTTTCCCCTTCTTGCCCTTGTCCTTGCCGGTGATGATGACCACAGTATCGTTTTTTCTTATCTTCATCTCAGATGACCTCCGGGGCAAGTGAGATTATCTTGGTGAAGTTCTTGGTTCTAAGCTCCCGGGCTACCGGACCAAAGATGCGGCTTCCCTTGGGATTATTTTTTTCGCCCAGGATGACCGCAGAATTATCATCAAAGCGGATATAAGAGCCGTCGGTGCGGCGGTAAGACCGGGTTACCCTGACAATCACCGCCCGGACTATTTCTCCTTGTTTTACCATGCCATGAGGGATAGCCCGTTTTACCGAGGCTACGATAATATCGCCGACATAGGCATACCTTCTCCTTGTTCCACCAAGCACACCAATACACATGATTTGCTTGGCTCCGGTATTATCCGCCACTTTAAGTCTGGTGTAAGTCTGAATCATCTTTTGTTGCTTCTTGGGCTGTTTCTTGTGCTACTTCCGGTGCTGCTCCTGTTGCTTTAGATATGACTTCCACCACCCGCCACCTTTTTTCCCGGGATAGAGGACGCGTCTCCACGATTTTCACCTCATCGCCAACCTTGCAGATTTTGTTCTCGTCATGAACCTTATATTTCTTAATGTGCCTCACCAATTTTTTATACCGCGGGTGCGGTTCTATCCTTTTCACCGCCACCACCACGGTCTTGTCCATCCGGTCGCTTACCACCTGCCCGGTTCTAACTTTTCTTTTCTCCTGGTAACTCATTTTATACCCAGCTCCCTTTCCCGTAGAATGGTCTTTATCCGGCTGATGTTCTTCTTAACCCGGGGTATTTCACGGTGATTGCCCAGCTGCTTGGTTGCCAGGCGGAAACGGAGGTTGAGCAGCTCCTCATAAGCCTCGTCCAGCTTTTTTAGCAGCTCTTCGTCGCCAAGGGCACGAATCTCGTCAACTTTCAACTTTCAATCCTTCCTTTGCCACAAAGCTGGTGGCAATGGGAAGCTTATAGGAAGCCAGATGCATTGCCTCTTTCGCCAGGCTCTCGCTTATGCCTCCCAGCTCAAAGATGACCCGACCTCTCTTGACCACCGCCACCCAGTGGTCCGGAGCGCCCTTACCACCGCCCATTCTGGTCTCCGCTGGTTTCTTGGTTACCACCTTGTCGGGGAAGACCCGTATCCAGAGCTTGCCGCCGCGGCGGGAATAGCGCACCAGGACACGGCGGGCGGCTTCAATCTGCCTGGCGCTCAGCCAGGCAGATTCATTAGCCTTCAGTCCGAAATCACCAAAGGCTACCGTGTTGCCCCTGGTGGACTTGCCTCTCAGGTGTCCCCGGTGAACTTTACGATACTTCACTCGTTTCGGCTGGAGCACTTATCTCCTTCTTCTCCGGGGCAATATCACCCCGGTAGACCCACACCTTAATCCCGATGCGCCCCATAACGGTGTGGGCTTCCTCAAAAGCGTAGTCTATATCGGCACATAGCTTATGCAGCGGCATCTGCCCCCGATGAAAGGTCTCAGAACGGGCAATTTCAACTCCGCCCAGCCGACCACTACACTTTATCTTTATCCCTTTAGCCCCGGCTTCCAGCGTCCGGAAAGCCGCCTGCTTCATTACCCTGCGGAAAGGAATCCTGTTTTCAATTCTTTCGGCGATATTTTGCGCTACCGGGGGAGCCGCCAGCTCGGGATGTTCCACTTCTCTAATGGTCACCCTGATTTTTCTTTTGTTGACTTCCTCTAATTTCTTCTTCAAAATCTCGATGTTCTGTCCCCCCCGTCCAATCAGGATGCCGGGATGAGTGGAATAAATCGTTATGCAGACCTCGTCGCCCAGCCGGTCGATTTCCACACGGCTGACACCGTTGGCACGACCTTTCTGGGCGATAACCTTACGTAATTTCAAATCCTGCTGGAGAAGCTGGGCATAGTCCTTCTCGGCATACCATTTAGCGTCCCACTCCCGGTAAATGCCCAATCTAAAGCCGCGGGGGTCAACTTTCTGTCCCAAAGTTAGCTTTCCTCCTCAACAACGGATACGGTGAGATTGCTGGACCGTTTCAGTATGGGGCTTATCCGCCCTCTTGCCTGGGGGCGATACCGCTTTAAGGTATGCCCCTGGTCGCAGCAGATACTGCTAATCCTGAGGTCAGCGGGAGACATCTGGAAATTGTTCTCCGCACTGGCTGCCGCTGACTTAATCAGCTTGGCTACTGCTTTAGCCGCCGGCGTAGGCAGGAATTTAAGGATTGTCAGCGCCTCATCAACTTTTTTGCCTCTAACCATATTCAGCACCAAACGCACTTTCTGCGGTGAAATACCGACGTCTTTAGCTACCGCTTTTACCTCCATTTGAGCTACTGCTTCGCCGCGGCGGTTATTTTAGCCCTGGTGACATGTCCTCGGAATGTCCTTGTGGGGGCAAATTCCGCCAGCTTATGCCCCACCATGCCCTCGGTGATAAAGATGGGCACATGTTTTCGTCCATTGTGCACCGCGATGGTATGCCCTATCATCTGGGGCATGATGGTAGAGCGGCGAGACCAGGTCTTTATCACCACCTTTTCCCCTCCCTTACCCAGTGCCTCTATTTTCTTAAGCAGTTTAGGGTCACAATAAGGACCTTTCTTAATCGATCGCGACATTTCACTTTCTCCGCTTAACAATCATTTTAGTCGATTTTTTATTGCGCCGTGTTTTTGGACCCAGCGCGGGCTTTCCCCAGGGCGTCTTTGGCGGCATTCCCCGCGGAGCTCTACCTTCGCCGCCGCCGTGGGGATGGTCCCTGGGGGTCATCGCCGAACCGCGGACTGAGGGACGAATCCCCAACCACCTCCGGCTCCCCGCCTTCGCCAGCACCATATTTTCATGGTCAATATTGCCTATTTGCCCGATGGTCGCCCGGCACTTGTGGTGGAACTTCCGCAATTCACCCGAAGGCAGGCGCAGCAAAACATATTTACCCTCGCGGCTCATCACCTGGGAGGCTGTCCCGGCACCACGGACAAGCTGCCCACCCCTGCCTGGCTCCAGCTCGATATTGTGAATCAGTGTGCCATCAGGGATTGAGCCCAGGGGCAGAGCATTTCCTAACTTTATGTCAACTTCCTCCCCTGCCTCGATGACCGCTCCCACCTGGAGACCCAGCGGGGCAAGCATGTATCGCTTCTCTCCATCAACATAGTGAATCAGCGCAATCCGTGCCGAACGGTTAGGGTCATACTCAATAGCCGCCACCCTGCCGGGAATGCCCACCTTATCCCTTTTGAAATCAATGATTCGCAGCTTACGCTTGGCTCCGCCGCCGCGATGACGCACCGTGATTGTGCCCCGGCTGTTCCGCCCTCCCTTCTTTTTCAAGGGTAGAAGCAGCGACTTCTCAGCAACCGTCTTGGTTATTTCCTCGAAGCTGGCTTTAACCATTCCTCTCCTGCCGGGAGAGGTCGGGTTATAACTCTTTAATGTCATAAGCTACTCCCTGTTCTCATTTAGGCATGCTTCCGCTGCCACCGCGTCTCCTTAATGCGTTTCCGGTGGTGATGCTTGGACATCTTCTTTTTCCGCCACTTAACGACTGAGCCCAAAGCTAACCTCTACTTAAACACCTTCAAAGAAGGTGATTTTACTCCCCGGTTCCAGGCTGACCACTGCCTTTTTCCACGACGCGGCAGGCACCTCTCTCCCCCTCATTCTCCTTGTTTTTCCCGGAACTGTTATCACATTTACTCCGACCACTTTTACCTTAAAAGCGTGCTCCACCGCCTGCTTAATCTGCGCTTTAGTAGCCTCCCCGGTTACCTCAAAGACATACTTGTTTCCTTCCTGAAGCCGGGTGGCTTTTTCCGAGATTATCGGACGCCGCAAAACCTCATGCCGATGCATGATTCTTCCCCGAGGAACTCTCCGAGTTCCCGGGAGCCTCCTTTTCAGCTTCCTTCCGCCCCCAGATTTGCTCTATCTGGCGGAGCGCCGGGACGGTAATCATCAGGACTTGATGGGAAATCAAGTCGGATACATTAATCAAAGCTGCGGGCAGGACCTTAACGCTGGCTAAATTATTCGCCGATTTAATCACATTGGGGTTGGAGGGAGGGGCGGTAACAATCAATACCGGTGAATCGACGCCCAGTGCGGATAGAATGCCCTGCATTTCCTGCGTTGCCGGCTTCTCAAAATCAAGCTCTCTAACCACCTTCATATTCCCCTGTCTAATTTTAGCCGAGAGGACGCATTTCAAAGCTAACCGCCCCATCTTCCGGGGCATAGCCTGCCTATAGGAGCGGGGTTTTGGTCCAAAAACCACGCCTCCGCCCACAAGGAGCGGCGACTTGATGCTTCCCCGCCTTGCCCGCCCGGTGTGTTTCTGAGCATATAGCTTCCTGGTGCTTCCGCTGACCTCGCCCCGTGATTTCGTAGAGGCGCCGCCCTGGCGTTTATTAGCCAGCTGCCTCACCAGCGCCTGGTGGACCACCGCTCTATTAAAAGGAAGACCAAAAATATCCTCATCCAGCTCCACCTGCTCGGCAACCTCGCCCGACAAATTATAGACCGGGACTTGCATTCGTCAGCTCCCTACCTTCTCAATAAATAGTAATCCCCTGTTGGCTCCCGGCACCGCACCCTTCAATAACAGCAGGTTGCGGCTTGCATCCGACTGGACAACCTCAATGTTCCGCAGGGTTACTTTCCCCGCCCCCATATGCCCCGCCATGCGCATTCCTTTAAGTACTCGTCCCGGAAAGGTGGTGGAGCCAATCGACCCCGGGGCGCGTTGACGGTCAGATTGACCGTGGGTCTTCGGTCCACCAGCGAAGTGATGGCGCTTTACCACGCCGGCAAAG
>CAYHBC010000060.1:0-6887 GCA_964354775.1 uncultured Dehalococcoidales bacterium | reverse complement strand
GCTACGCTCCTCGCAATGACAAAAAGCGGTGTGTTATTGCGAGCGAAGCGCGCTCTCCAGGGATAAAACAATGTCTTTAGCTAAGTTCATCAGGGATTTGCAGAAGCGGCATGAGGCAATTCCCGCTCCCGGCGCCATACTCTACAATGCGGTCGTAGCAAGGGTGCTCCGAAAGCCTGAAGCAAAGATAGCTCGCGACGTCGCCGAAAAGATGAGGAGCGGGACTGTTCTCGATTTGGGCTCGGGAACAGGCTATTTAGCCATAGAGATTGCCCGGAGGGTGCCGGGGCTTCAGGTCTATGGCATTGACCTGAGCCGGCAAATGGTCAAGATTGCCCGACGCCATGCCCGGGGGGTGGAAAACGTCCGCTTCGAGCTTAGCAATGTCGCCAACCTCCCTTTCAAAGATGGCTCGGTTGACTTTATCGTCAGCACTGGCTCTCTACATCACTGGAAGACGCCTGCCAGGGTATTTGACGAGTGTTATCGCACTCTAAAAGCCGCTGGGGAAGCCTGGATATACGACGGGTGTCCCGAGGTCTTCAGGGAGCAGCGCGACAGGGTAAAAAGGGAATACGGCTCCTGGCTTTACCGGGTCGGAACTAAGGTCGCCGAGCTTCACGGCTTCCCCCGGGAGGAATACGAGAGCCAGATTAAGGCTATTCTGGACCAGACGGGGTTCAAGGGCAGCTATCACATAGAGCCGTCCGACTTCTGGATGCGGCTCACCCTCAAGAAGCCCGGGTGAACGGTTCCCCTCCTTTTTTAATTGTCATTGCGAGTCCGTTGGCTTCCTGTCATTGCGAGCCCTTCGCTTCCTGTCATTGCGAGCGAAGCGTGGCAATCTCCAGGAAAGCAGGTCTTGCAGTTGCCCGTCAGCCGACGGGCCCAATAAATTGGGCAACTACATTTTCGGCGCCGCTTATGATACACTCTTCCCCCAGGGAGGGATTTTATGAAAGTTTTAGTTACCGGCATCTCCGGCTACATCGCCTCCGTTCTCGCCCCTCGCCTCCTCCAGGACGGGGAAGTGGAGGAAGTCCGCGGCATTGACCTCCAGCCTCCCAAAAACATCGACACCGCAAGCCCCAAACTGGTGTTCCTCAAGAAAGATGTCCGCGACCCCGACATTGCCGACTCCTTCTCCGGAATAGACGCATTATTCCACCTTGCCTTCATCGTCTCCCCCAATGTCCCCTACAAGCAGATGGACTCCATAAACATTGACGGCTCCAAAAATGTCTTTAACACCGCGGCGAAAGCCGGCATTAGCCGCATCCTCTACACCAGCTCCATTGCCGCCTACGGTGCCGACCCCACGCATAGTTTACCCTTAAAAGAGGATTCCCCCCTCAAGTCCAATGCCGACTGGTATTACTCCCGCGCCAAGGGCGCCGTGGAGAGATTTCTGGACGAGTTTGAGCCCCAGCACCCCAACATAAAGGTAACCCGGTTCCGACCGGCGATACTTTTGGGTCCCGGAATAAATAACTTCTTCGGGGCTCTCCTGAAAGCCCCCCTGATTACCGATTTAGGCAAGGATGCCAAAATTGAATGGGTCTGGGATGAGGATGTCATCCAGGCGATATATCTGGCTTTCAAAAAGGGGAAAACCGGCATTTACAATGTCGGCGGCGGTAATGCCCTCACCTGGAAAGAAATCGCTAAGGCTGCCGGCAAAAGGACGATAAGAGCCCCATACACCTTGACCTTAAAAGGTGCGGAGCTACTGGGCAAGCTGGGCATCCTGAACAGGGGATGGGCTGAGTGGATAGGAGCAGCGCTTAAATACACCCTGTGTATGGACTCCTCCAGAGCCCGGCAGGAGCTTGGCTGGGAGCCGAAATACGACTCCGCCGGGGCGATAAGAGCCTTCCTGAAAAAATAAAATCAATCGCCCCTGTGCTACAATGGACTTGATATGCCCCGAATCGCGCCCTTTGAGGAGCACCCGTTCGTGGTCAAGGCGGTGAAATGAGGCGAATATTATCTTTAGCGCTGGCTTTAGTGATAGCGGCTACTCTGCCTGGTGAGCTGTCCGGGACAGCGTATGGCTCATCGCTTCATCCTGAAGCTGTCGGAGATAGTCTATGTTTACCGCTACCCGCCGAAAGAACAGTGGTGGCACGGTGCGGTGAAGGGTATCTGGAAGAGGACAGCCAGGGTAACCTAATCCTTCACCTTAAAGGTTCCCCCTACGAGATGGGCTATCAGCACGGCGTGTTGTGTAAAGAAGCCGTGGAAAAGATGACCCATGAATATCCCGAACAGCTGTTTCCCTCCCTGCTGGGTCTTAACACCACCAGCCCCCGGCTCCGCTCACTATGGCCCTTTTTCCGCAAGCTCGGCGTTAACCGATGCCTTGCCATGGAGAAATACATCCCCGAGGAATACCGGGAGGAAATGCGCGGCATCGCTGACGGAGCCGGGGAAAATGTCACCTATGAAGACGTATTGCTGCTGAACGAAGGCATAGATGCTGCCTCAAGCATGCTTTATCCTTTGATTCTCGGCACCGGTGAAGTTGTAAGTATTCCTTTTACCTTCAAGAATCTGGCGTATTTACAGAGAAATCCCGCGGCTGCCGGAGCTGCGCCCTCTCTCCCCCTGCCAGCGTGCAACGAATTTGTTGTTTTTGGCAACGGCACCGAGGACGGCAGGCTGTTTCACGGCAGAGACCTGATGTGGAATCTTGCTGGCCTGGCTCAGGATTACATGCTGGTGCGTGTTGCCGAGCCTGACGAGGGATACCCCTTCATCAGCACAATTCTCCCCGGGTTTGTCGGCACTCTGGATGGTATGAACAGCCAGGGAATTACCTGCGCCGCCAACCTGGTCTTATCCCGTGACTGCATACCTTTTAGGGGAAGGATGGGGATGCCCTTTATCGTCCGGGACGTAGTCCAGCACTCTGCCACGCTTGACGAGGGGATAGAGAGAATCAGGAATGCCCCCCGAAGTGTTTCCTGGATTTATGTTATCTCCGATGCCAAGATTCCTGATGGCGCAGTAGTGGAGACCTCAGCGCACCTGGTCAGGGTTCGCGCCCCTGAAGAGGAATACCGCGGGCAGGTAGAACAAGAACCGTGCCTGGTGGCAGCCACAAACCATTTCATCCATTCCACAATGAAGCTGACCGAGAGGGGATTTTCCTACTATGGCCGGGCGTATGGTGGAGGACTGAACTCGGAGTGGAGATATAACCACTTCTGCTCAGAACTGCTGCAGCACTACGGAGAAATAAATGCCACCGGGGCAAGGGAGATAATTGATTTCCTCCATCCCCCCAATTACGAACATCTCGCCTTCAAATTTCGCAATCCCTGGTATACCGCTAACGCCTCGCAGGCGGTATACGGCGCCATCTCCTTATTTGACTCCAGCAGGCTGGAGATGTGGGCGCTATACGGCTACTACGATAGACCCTGGGTCCACTATAACCTCACCGAGGAGCTGGCGAGGGATGGCGAGGGAGATTGAGTACCCTCGAAGATGCAATACGATGATGTTCTGGAAAAACTGAAAGCCCTCTCCAATCCCGGGGCAGTAACGGGCATGGCAAAGTATGGCATCACCCCGGAGAATACCTATGGCGTGTCGCTCCCGAACCTGAGAAAGCTCGCCAGAGAAATAGGAACGGACCACGAGCTTGCTTCTCAGCTCTGGGAGTCAAACATCCGTGAAACCAGGATACTTGCCAGCATGGTCGCTGACCCGGGGAAGGTGACCGGGAAGCAGATGGAACGGTGGGTGGATGGTTTTGACTACTGGGAAATTTGCGACCAGTGCTGTATGAACCTGTTTAAGAAAAGCAGCCTGGCATATCAAAAAGCGGTTGAATGGAGCTCCCAGGAGAAGGAGTTCACCAGGAGGGCTGGTTTTGTAATGATGGCTTGCCTGGCAGTAGGCGACAAGAAGGCGGGGGATAGGCTGTTTGAAGAATTTTTACCCCTGATAGAACGGGAAGCCGGCGACAACCGGAACACGGTCAAGAAGGCGGTTAACTGGGCTTTGAGGCAAATCGGGAAGCGTAATCCCAATTTGAACCGGCAGGCAATTGAAGCCGCCCGCAGGATACAGAAATTGGACTCAAAAAGCGCCCGGTGGATTACCTCCGATGCCCTCCGGGAGCTGACCAGCGAGGCGGTCCAACAAAGAATTCAGGCTAAAACCCCAACCACATCAAGGAGGGAAAGATGATTAAAGTGCTGGCGTTCAACGGCAGCCCCCGGATGGAGAAGGGCAACACCGCCCTGATTCTCAATCCCTTCCTGGAGGGGATGGAGGAGGCGGGGGCGGAGGTGGAGCTGTTCTATGTAAGGAAGCTCAAAATCAACCCCTGCCGCGGCGACTTCATCTGCTGGGTCAAGACGCCGGGCAAGTGCTGGCAGAAGGACGATATGCAGATGCTCTACCCCAAGCTGAAAGAGGCGGATATTTATGTCTTCGCCACTCCGGTCTATGTGGACGGAGCCACCGGTCCGATAAAGAACCTCCTTGACCGGATAATCCCCCTGGCGCAGCCCTTCTTCGAGCTACGGGAGGGTCACTGCCGCCACCTGGCGCGCGGGGGTCACAAACCCGGCAAAGTGGTGCTCGTCGCCAACTGCGGCTTCTGGGAAATGGACAACTTCGACCCCCTCCTGGTGCATATTAAAGCCGTTTGCAAGAACGCCAACCGGGAGTTCGCCGGGGCGCTTTTGCGTCCCCACGGAGAGGCATTAAGACCGATGATGGAGATGGGAATCTCGCTGGACGACATCTTTGCGGCGGCGAAGGACGCCGGTCGCCAGCTTATCCGCGACGGGAAAATGTCCCCCGAGTCCCTCAACACCGTCAGCCGCGAGCTTATGCCCCTGGAGACGTATGTCAAAGCCGCCAACGAGACCTTCCAGCAGGCGCTGGAATCGCTGGAGAAGTAGGCGGTGGTCCGTCAGTGCCGGGAAGGCGAGTTTTCGCTAATCCACGCCATTATCAACGACGCCGCCAGGGCATATAAAGGAGTCATCCCCCCCGACCGCTGGAAAGAGCCTTATATGTCCCGGGACGAGCTCCGCCACGAGCTCGACCGGGGCGTGGTGTTCTGGGGCTACGAGGATGACGGCGAGCTGGTCGGGGTAATGGGTATTCAGGATGTCGGGGACGTAACCCTCATCAGGCACGCCTATGTCCGCCCGGCGAGGCAAAAGCAGGGCATCGGGGGGAAGCTGCTCTCCACCCTCCGCCACCAGACCACCCGCCCGCTCTTGGTGGGCACCTGGGCTGACGCCCGCGGGGCAGTCCGCTTCTATGAGAACCACGGCTTCCGGCTGGTCTCCTGGGAGGAGAAGGAGCGGCTGCTGAGAAAATACTGGTCAATCCCCCAGCGCCAGGTGGAAACCTCGGTGGTCCTCGCCGACCCGAGGTGGCGGGCAGCCAGGGCGGCTGAGGGGGGATACCTTTTGCTATAAATAGTCTGGCTGGGCACTCTGGACAGTTCCCAGCCTTTGGTTCGAGAAGAAGCTGCTTATTGATGCCTTGCAACGGCTACTTATATCCTATCCAAGACCTACTAAATGAGTTTATTACATCAAATGGCTGTCATCAATGCAAGGCTAGGCATAATATCAAGACCTTGAAGGTTTGCGCTTTGTTCGCCTAGGACGGCTGCGCTCCCACTCAGTTTCCAGCTTATCAACACACGCTGCAACACTTGCCATCAACTCGGATTCCCAGAATCTCAATACAAGATACCCTCGGTTTTTAAGATAAGAATCTTTACGCTTATAACGTTCCTGAAGTTTTGGCTGTGCGTGCCAATAATCACCATCGCACTCTATAACAATCTTAGCTCCCGGAACTAGTGCGTCAACCACATAAAGACCATCTATTGGTTGTTGTTTCATAAAGGGAATCCGCCGCCGTTCAAGCTCAGCATAAAGAAGACTCTCGGGAGTAGTTTCTCTAGGCTGTTCGTAGTAGTGCCGCTTCAACTCAACGCCCGCCCGTTTTAGCCGCCGAAGCACAGTCTTGACATCGCACCCGAACTGTTTTGCTATCGCACTTGCTGAAAGCCTTTCCTGCTCATACAGAAATCGCAGCTTGTCTTCGTCTAGTTTTACCCGGTCAATACCCTTGTTCCATCCTCCTATCGGCGGAGGCGGGTGTCGGGGAGGCGGTAAGTAGCCCAAGGCTTTGCATGCCTGAGGCCACCCACCATTGCCAAACCGAACCGCAATAGTCGATGAACTTGCCCTCCTTTTGTATTTGTTGAACTCTCGCGAGCTTGGTGTGCGTCCAAGTAGATCGTAAACCCTGCTAAACTCCAGTTGAAGTTCCTCATCAGAAATACGTTCCCGGGTAGCATCAGGATTGAGCCCCGCTTGAGTAAGGAATAGTTTCCAGTTACCAAACTTTTTTGCACACGTTACAGAGCGCCCCACTTTGGAATACCGATCGAACTCTGCCATCGTTGGTGGCTTCGTTAATTCATGAGCAATTCTTCGGACTTCGTCAACGAGAGTCTTTCTTGGAATCTTTTCATATAAACCTTGATGCCCATCCATGGTTAGCAATCCTACATTTGCTGCCCAATTAAAAGCTAGTTTGCGATAATCTCATCACCCTTTCCTGGCTGGGGAGGAAGGATTCGAACCTTCCCTCACGGGTCCAGAGCCCGCTGTCCTACCACTAGACTACTCCCCAGCAAGTTCCATTATGCCAGAGCAAGGCTGGTAAGGCAACCGCTTAATCAGCCATCAGCCCTCCGCCCGCTGCTTTTTTATTTTTGCTCTGTCATTTTGCATTTTGATTTTTGATTTTTTTAGTTGTTTTTCACAACATATTGTGGTAAAATAACCTTCTGCCACAACTGCAAGGGGAGTAGTTATGAGGTGCCCTTACTGCGG
>CAYHBC010000059.1:0-7288 GCA_964354775.1 uncultured Dehalococcoidales bacterium | reverse complement strand
AATTGTCGGCGATACTTGAAATGTATGCCGTCATCGCTTAGAGCATGCCCGATGGAGGAGACTCTCATCGTTATGCCCGAAATTGTCTGCGGCGACGAAACCGCCCTGTAGAGGAAATCAACCTTTCCGCCACTCAGCACCGGACAGCCGTTAAACGTTGCCTCGGCCTCCCAATTATTCTCCGGGAGTGGTATCAGAATAGGATTTTCCTCAGAGCGTTTGAACTCACTCATAGACTTTGGAGATGGGGGCTCATCCTTTTTCAGGCTTTCATCATCTGGGACATCTTGCTGCCGCACTTGGAGCATGTCCCCTGGACTGCCCGTCGTCCATTTTTCATGGTTATCATTACGGGGTTTTTCATCTCCCTTTTCGCCCGGCACTTTATGCAGTAGGCTCTTATTCGCTTTTGGATTGGGGTAACCGGGGCGACGGCAGCCTTTGCTGGCGGCGCATAGCCGGGAGCGGGTGCCGCTTCTCGCCTACCGACAAGATAGTTAAGAAGCTCATCCAGATTTGCCGAAGCAACGCAGGTCACTTTGTCGGCTCCGCCGTAGTAGACCAGCAAACGGCCTCCAATTACCACAGCGCCGCAGGGGTAAATTACACCCGGTTTCCAGCCCTCGCTTTCATACCACGCCAGAGGCTCCAGGATTGGCTCTTTAGAGCGGAAGAGGACTCTGGTGGGGTCTTTCAAATCAAGAAGCATGACGCCTATTTTATAGCGACCGGGGTCCTGCTCACCCACCGCATGGTAGATGAGTAGCCAGCCATCCTTTGTTTTGATAGGAGGAGCGCCGCTACCAATCTTCCGGCTATCCCAGGAGGACGCTCTGGGTCGTATCCTGAATTCTCCCTTCAAGAACCGGGTTGCGCCGTCAAAATAATTCAGGTCATCAACAAAATCAATCAGGATATTGGGGTAAATCCGGTGGAAGATAACATACTTGGAGTTTATTTTCTCGGGAAGGATACAGGCATTCTTATCTACAACCCCCGGACGAGAGATGAGCACCGGACTCTTCCAGTGCCATCTCCGGGCAAGGAAGTCCTCAGCCTGAATTGAGGTCAACGCCACCCGGGGCGGGCTGTATCCATCAAAGGCGACGTAGGTCATAAATATCCGGTCGCCAATTCGGGTCAGTCGGGGGTCCTCACACCCACCCCGCCCCCCTCCCGATACATAAGTCTCATTCTCTTGTCGGGGAACGTAGGGGGCTTCCGGCTCGCTCGGCGCGGTGGAGAGCATGCCCGCGCCTTCAAACGGCTCTCGGGGAACATAGACGGGGTCGTCCAGCCGTTCGCTTATCTGAAATCCGTTAACGCTGGAGGCATAGCCGAAAACCGATACATCCGAGTCTCCAATTGCCCGATATACAATATGGACCTTTCCGCCTTCATAAAGGGCGCCAGGGTTAAAAACCGCCTTTGACTCCCACCAGTGCCTGGGCTGCGGCGCAAGAATGGGATTTCCTTCAAACCTCCTCAATACCACACCCGATTTCATTTCTCCTTACCTCCCTTATCCATAATAGAACTCCATTGCTATTATAGCACATAACCTCTAGTGTTGTGCGAGCTATTGCAGGACCAGCGACGAAGCAGGCTTGACAAAAATGGCTCGGTTTCCTGAAGTGTCCCCTGCCGGACTCGGCTTGTGTTGCGACAACACTGGGGTTAGGTTAAAATAAGAGAATTCACATTGGGGGGCAAATCCTGTTTTGTGAAGTCTGCGGAGCCCCGGCAGCAAGGAGGATGAGCCATGGCTGAGGCTGAATTATCGCTCCCGTTTGAGTCCCGGTATTTTCCCCTGAAAAAGTTCTTTGATATTTACCGCCGCTCTCTAGAGAAGCCGGAGGAGTTCTGGGCCGAACAGGCACGCCAGCTTGACTGGTTTAAGACCTGGGACAGGGTGCTGGAATGGGAGCCGCCCTACGCCCGGTGGTTTGTGGGCGGGCAGTTGAACGCCTCATATATATGTGTCGACCGTCATGTTAAGACCTGGCGGAGGAGCAAGGTAGCCATCTACTGGGAAGGTGAGCCCGGAGATGTCAGAGTCCTCAGCTATTCAACGCTCTATAGCGAGGTCAACAAGTTTGCTTCTGTCCTGAGAAACGCCGGGGTGACCAAAGGGGACAGGGTAGCCCTCTACCTTCCGATGCTCCCCGAACTCCCCATATTTATGCTTGCCTGTGCCCGGCTCGGTGCAATCCACACCGTTATCTTTTCCGGCTTCAGCGCTCAGGCTCTAGCCGACAGGCTCAACGACATTGAAGCCAAGCTGCTGGTGACCGCCGATGGTGGCTTCCGGAGAGGGAAGGTCGTCCCCCTCAAGGAAATTGCGGACAATGCCGTTGCCCTGAGCCCTTCGGTAGAAAAGACCATCGTGGTGAAAAGGACCGGCAAGCCCGTGGCGATGAAGCAGTCGCGGGACTTCTGGCTTCAGGACTTGCTTCAGAAGGCAGAGCCATTTGTTGCCCCTCTGCCGGTAGAGTCAAATCATGCGCTCTATGTGCTTTATACCTCGGGAACCACAGGCAAGCCCAAGGGGGTGGTTCACAGCACCGGTGGTTACCTTGTCCATAACTACTGCGCCTACCGCTGGGTTTTTGACCTGAAAGAGGAATCGGTCTACTGGTGCACTGCTGATGTGGGTTGGGTTACCGGGCATAGCTCGATAGTCTACGCCCCTCTGGCGCACGGTGCCGCCATGGTCCTCTACGAAGGGGCACCGGACTATCCCGCGACTGACCGGTGGTGGAACATAATTGAGAAATACGGGGTTACCATATTCTACACCTCTCCCACTGCGGTCAGGATGTTTATGAGATATGGTGAGAACTGGTCCGGGGGGCATGACCTGAGCAGCCTGGAGCTGCTGGGGAGCGTCGGTGAGGCCATTAACCCCGAAGCCTGGCTGTGGTATTACCGCAATGTCGGGGGTGAGCGGTGCCCCATAGTTGATACCTGGTGGCAGACCGAGACCGGCGGCATCATGATATCGCCCACCCCGGGGATAGAGTGTATCCCGCTAAAGCCCGGCTCGGCAACCTTCCCTTTGCCCGGAGTGGACGCCGCCGTGGTCGATGAAAAGGGCGAGCCGGTCAACCCCGGGGAGCGGGGACTCCTGGTGATAAGAAAACCCTGGCCTGGCATGCTTATGGGCATTTACGGCAACCCCGAGCGGTATAAAGAGGCTTACTGGTCAAGATTTCCCGGTATGTTCTATACCGGCGACTACGCCGTGAAGGACGATGACGGATATTTTTGGATTCTCGGCCGGGCTGACGAGGTGCTTAAAGTCGCCGGGCATAGAATCGGCACCGCCGAGCTGGAGGATGCCGCCATTTCGCATCCCCTGGTGGCTGAAGCGGCGGTAGTGGGTAAAGCTCACCCGGTAAAGGGTGAGAGCATCGTCGTCTTTGCGGTGCTGAAAGAAGGGGGCAGCCCTTCTCCGGAGCTGAAGCAGGAAGTAGCCAGCCATATGCGGGATATGGTCGGACCAATAGCAACCCCCGACGAGGTCTATTTTGTGGATAAGCTGCCCAAGACGAGGAGCGGCAAGATTCTGCGGCGGGTGCTGAAGGCGGTGGCTTGTGGCGCCAGCATTGGCGACCTCACCACTCTGGAGGACGAAGCTTCCCTGGAAGAGGTGGTCCGGAGCTGCCGGGAGACCGGGAAAGGGAAGAAATAGGGTCCGTAAATTCAGACGGCTTTTTACCTGGTTCACAAATTTCCTGAAATATGGTATAAATTATAGCTTTTAAGGGAGATAAAAATAGCGGGAGGTGTAGAATGAAAAAGTTTAAGAAGCTTCTATTAGAGACGGAGGCGGGGATTACCATAGTTACCCTGAACCGCCCCGAGGTGATGAATGCCATAGACGCCGAGCTCCTTAACGAGCTGCGGGAAGTTCTGGCTGGGCTCCAGCTTGACCCCAAGACCCGGGCAATAATTCTCACCGGAGCCGGCAGGGCATTTTGCACCGGCATTGACCTCCACTACGCTAAAAAAATCCTTCAGTCTGGTATGGAGACTAGCAACTACATAATGAATGTTCAAGAAATTTTCAGACTGGAAAAGCTGGAGAAACCGATAATTTCTGCCATTAACGGCTATGCCCTGGGTGAAGGCTGCGACCTTGCCTTAGCCTGTGATTTCCGGATTGCTTCAACCGCGGCAAAAATGGGGGCGACCTATGTCCAGTTGGGTTTTGCTCCTCCTCCCCGGGCAATATACCGGATGATTCAACTGGTCGGTATGACTAAGGCGGAAGAGCTTCTTCTCCTCGGCGACATGATAGGGGCTAAAGAAGCCGCGAAAATAGGGCTGATAAATAAGGCGGTCCCTCCTGAGAAGCTGAGTTCCACCGTCCTTGCCTTGGCGGAGAGACTGGTAAAGGGAGCCCCCCTGGCTCTGGGATTAACCAAGAGGGGAATAAATGCCATGTTTGAGACTGTGGTGAGGGGGTCGGCTGATTTCTATCTCCGGATACTGGGGGAGTGCTTTGAGTCCAAAGATGCCAGGGAAGGTGTATTGGCTAAAATCCAGAAGCGGGAGCCGACCTTTAAGGGCAGCTAGGAGCATCTCGTATCAGGATTTCCAGCGCTGTGTGCTCGGTTGCGAACCTGGGGCTTTATTGCTACAATTTTGAAAGTAACAGGATAGTGTGCCCCTGTAGCTCAGGGACAGAGCAGCGGTTTCCTAATTCCGGGTGAGGTGTCCCAAAAGGTCACTTTACGTATAAAATAGAACCTTGGTGTTAGTTGTCAAAACCCTGTTTTGTTCTAAAATGCCGTTATGTCCCAAACCGTCCCAAATAATTTAACGCCAAAATAACGCCAGCTTTTAAGCGGTTTTTTGGCTTCGGTTTGTCAGTTACACATGCTGCTTCAGTCCTCATTCAGCCACTGTAGGGCGAGCCCGCTTCCCGCGGAACACCAGGAAATAGACCAGAAACCCGGCAACGATTATCCCCGCTACTATTGTCCACCAGTATCGGCTGAGCCACGACGCAGTGACGGTAAATTCGCCAGTCAAGCCACCTATGGAGATGCTGTAGCTCCCCGGCTCTTCTTTGGTTATGTTAAATGCTACCGTCTCCGTCGCTTGTGGAGCCAGGGTTACTGTCCTCGTCTGCTCCACTTCTCCGTTTATGGTGAGGTTCAGGGTATAGCTGCCTTCACTGCCGCCGGTGTTGGTAACATTAACGCTGGCAATTACCTCCTGTCCCGGCTTCACCTGCTCGCTGCTGAGGTCAAGGCTGGTGATGGTGAATTCTGCCGGGGGTGGGGTGGCTGTCCCCATAACGGCAAAGGTGCTAAAGTGGCTCACCGGGGCGGTTACGGTGTTATTCTGGGTATTGACCTGGCTGGTTAGGGAAACCCAGCTTTCGCTGGTGGCATTATAAGAGGCTATGTAAATGCCTGCTTCAGGTACATTCTCAGGGATAGCATCATCTTCATAACTTAAGGTGAGGTTTAGAGATGGGTCAAATGTGGCACCTTCAGGCTCTGCCTTGTAAGCTTGCCCCACGATGTAATAGTTCTCAGGGAGTGCCGGCAAGTCGGTCTCCTCACTTACCAGGATGCTTGCCAATTTCTTCCCGTCTTTATCAAGGCAGGCTGTGCCCTCGCCTAAAGAAATGGTTACCACGCCATCCTCGGAACTGACCTCGACTGGTTGCTCCAAATTACCACTCTGGCTGATTCGATATTCTGAGGTATTCCCAAGCATACCAACCGAAAGGTAATAACCGCCATCAGTGCCGCCTGCCGACCGTTTCTCAATCTCATTAATTGGTCCGCTGCACAGTTCAAGATTATTCAGCACCATCGGTCCGCTCGCATTGATGGGGAATATATCCAGAGTATTGCTGCCCGTATAGATGCTCTGCCAGTCCACCGGTAGCTCCAACGTGCCCGTCAGGTTCCCTGCGGGCAAGGGAATCGTGACATCATTGAGCAACATACTCCACTCTTCGCCGTAGATGGGCTCGACAAGCTCCAGGGTGATGAAGGGTGAAGGGTTATCACCCTGGTTGTGCATTCCAGTTAAACCTTCCTCCCAGCCTGGATGCAAGTCAAACTCGATGCTTTCTAGCTCAATGTGGTAGGGTAACATCCACTTCAGGAACTCATCCAGGTCGAATTCAGTATCGCCGTGGTCGTCAAAATACAGGACCAGCTGGGTGTCGGAATCCAGGTTTGCACCGGCGTCGTCGATGGCGTCTTTGAGGTCCTGTGTAGTGCCGCCATCAATTTTTTGAATGTTAGAGGAGCCATCAGACCAGACACCTTCAAGAGCCTCTTCAACGTTGTTGACATTATTGTGATGTCTCTGGTCGGTTTGACTTCCGCCAAAGACCACGGCCTCATGACTGGTGGTAGAGTTCCATTGAATATTCCCGCCGCCATTGCCATTGGCAACCACGGGGTGTTCATTATCATCATAGTCTGGACCCGAGTCGTCGTTATCCCCGGCGGCTTCAAAGTCCTCCTGGACGTTATTGGAGGTGCCATCCCTGATGGAGCCGTCAGTTGGGTTTGTCGGGCTACTATCCTCACCGGCAAGAGCATCTGACCAGCAGCTTCCGAAACCGTTGTCAGTGTTGTCCCCGTCACCCCAACCTTCTGCCGGTTCATCAGCCCCACTGGCTGAGCCGAATACCCATGGCACACCCTCGCACGCCCCACCCGGTCCAAAGATTCGCTCAAAGTCGTCGGCAAAACCCCCGCCATAGCAACTGTTGAACATAATCTTCACATCATGGACCTGGGGTACGCCGTCACCATCCTGGGGTATCTTGCTGGCAATGTAATCGGCTAACTCATCATCCCGGATGCTACCATCAGAGGTACACAGTGTCGAATGCTCGCCTGGCAACTGCTGTGGCGCGGGGACGTCCGCCCCATAGACTGACGTGCCGGGCACTCCCACCACAAACAAAGCAGCCACCAGCACTACACAGAGCATTCCCCTTGTTATCGTTTTCATCCTTTTCCTCCTTTCGTTTTTCGGTTTTTCAACGATTTCCCCAGCAGTAGTGGTCTTTCTCCCTTCTTTCATCTCGACTCCCAGGCCCGTGTACTTATCATAAAAGCGTTTACGAATCGCATGTTAGCTCTTCGTATCCGCCTCCCTTCAGTATATCATCCCTTACTTCGTGCTCTGTCAATACACCCGCGTTAGTTTTTTGGAGCCAGCGAGGTAACATTCCGCCCTTTTGTGCATCTGGAGCTACAGCGAGAAATTAACGCCACTCAGGGTAGAAGGCAAAGCGCCTCCG
>CAYHBC010000058.1:0-7467 GCA_964354775.1 uncultured Dehalococcoidales bacterium | reverse complement strand
CAACGGTGACTCCGTCAAGCCGCAAATTATCCACTTCTGCACCAGGCATCCCAGGATGAAGTTCGTCCCTGAATGTATCCTGGACGACCACAAAACAGATAAAGACACCCTGGATAAGCAGATGCAAGCCCTGGTGGACCAGGGAATAATCGCGAGGCAAACAAGCAAAGTAGGAACCGTGTGGTACTGCTTTAACGGAATGCGACAGGGACTGGCTAAGAACTGAGATGTTTTCCGGTCACTACGATTATAAAGTTGATGAGAAGGGGCGAATGCCCCTGCCTCGACAATTCCGGGAATTGCTGAAGAAGGGCGGGGTAATGACCGAGTGCGCTGATAAGTGCATCGAGATTTACTCCGAGGCTGACTGGAACAAGCATGTTAAAGAGGTAAGCGACAAAAAAATGCGCCCTGCCGACCGGAGAAAACTGAACCGGGCGATGTTCTTCAATGTTTTTGCGATTCACTTCGACGGGCAGGGAAGGATAACGCTGCCCCCCGAGCTGCGCGACCACGCTGAAATCACCACCAGCACCATAGTCATTGGCTGCAGTGACCGCATTGAAATCTGGAATGAGGAATTGGGGAAGTCAGCAATAAGCGAAGCCAGGGAAGAAAGACCCCGGATAGAAAATATGAGCTGGGAGCACGAGTGATAACCTTGGACTTTCCATCAACAACCCATGTGCCGGTATTACTTAACGAAGTAATATCAGGACTTCAGCCCGAGCCGGGGGAACATTTCATTGACGGCACGGTGGGGCTGGGGGGACATGCCTCGGCAATCCTGGAGAGGATTTCGCCTGAGGGAAAACTTTTAGGACTTGACCTCGACGCTGAAGCTATTGAGATAAGCCGGGCTAATCTTGGCTGCCACGGTGAGGCAGTCATCCTAATCAACGATAGCTTCACTAATATTGAAAATATCTGCGCGGAATATAATTTTCATCCAGTTGACGGCATTTTATTCGACCTCGGTGTTTCATCATTGCAACTGGATACAGCCCGGCGGGGCTTTAGTTTTCAGCGCGAGGCACCTCTGGATATGCGCTTCGACACCAACCAGGGGCTGACTGCGGCTGACCTCGTCAACACCATCAACGAGCCAGAACTGGCTCGCATCCTCAGGGAATATGGTGAAGAGCGTTACAGCCGCAAAATAGCCCACCGCATCGTCCAGAACCGCCCCATCACCACTACTCTGAAACTTGCTCAAGTAGTGCGGCAAGTCCTGGGCAGCAAGCACGACAGGATTCACCCGGCAACCAGGACTTTTATGGCTCTGCGCATCGCCGTTAACGATGAGCTGGATAACTTAAAGGTAGCGCTCAACCAGACCCCTAATCTCCTCCGCCCTGGAGGCAGGCTGGTAATCATCAGCTACCACTCGCTGGAAGACCGCATAGTCAAACAATTCATGCAACGAGAAGCTGCCGGTGAGTCACCTACCTTAAAGCTTATATCAAGGAAGGTCATCAGACCTACTTCGTTGGAGATAAAATCCAACCCCCGCAGTCGCAGCGCTAAATTAAGAATAGCCGAGCGACTCAGCTGAGAGAGGCAGCCTGGCAAAAAGCAATTTAAGGAGGTGAAAATGGCCCGAAAGAATATTGTTTCCGCGATTGATATCGGCACAACGAAGATAGCCACCATCATCGCCAATGTCAAAGCACAAGACGACATTGAAATCCTGGGAATAGGAGTTGTCCCTTCCCACGGTTTGCACAAAGGCACAGTGGTCAATATCGACGAAGCCAGGACATCCATTGCCTCTTCTGTAAAGCACGCCGAAAGAATCAGCGGCATACGCATAGATTCGGCCTATATTGGTGTTACCGGCAGGCACGTAAGCTGCCTGAATAATCAGGGTGTGGTATCAATTCCCCGCCCCGACCGACTGGTGCGCCCTGAGGACCTCAAGCGGGTATTGTCAGCAGCGCGCAGTGTTCTTGTCCCCGAAGGAAAGAAACTGCTCCACGCTATCCCCCGTTCCTACGCCCTGGACGGGCAAGAGGGAATAAAGCATCCCGTGGGGATGCACGCCACCCGACTGGATGTGGAAACACACATCATCACCGCCTCAGCGACCTCGGTGCAGAACCTGGTCAAATGTGTCCGTAGCGCGGGCATTGAGGTTGAAGACCTGATTCTGGAGCCGCTGGCAAGCAGTGAAGCAGTGCTCACCCCGGAGGAACAGGAGGCGGGTATCATAATGGCTGATATTGGTGGAGGCACGACGGATATCGCAGTATTTAAAGGCGGCAATATCTATCATACTTCTGTCATCCCCGTAGCCGGTTACCAGGTGACCAGCGATATCTCAATAGGATTGGGCTTGCCGTTCAGCATAGCTGAAAAAATGAAGAAAAGATATGGCAATGTCACCCCGACTTTAGAGATTGACCAGGATGAGCAAATAGGCATTGAGAACGGTCACAGCGCTTCTTACCGCGACCTGTGCGGTATCATCCGCTCCCGAATGGAAGAACTGCTCCAGCTCATACTCCTGGAAATGCCCACCACTGATTACCGCGCACTGGCGCCCTGCGGACTGGTGCTCACCGGCGGCACATCCAACCTGGACGGGCTTGATGAGCTAGGACGCTTGGTGCTGCACATGCCTGTGCGCCGGGGTCAGCCATTAAACACCGGAATTTATGGCATCACCGATATTCTATATGACCCGGCTTATGCCACCACCCTGGGGCTGATTCTCTGGCCCATCAATGGTAAAGAGGGCGCTGCCTTCCAGGTGAAAAGGGCAGGCGTCTGGGGTGGCCTCCTCAGGTTTATGAGGAGAATGTTCCAGAGTTAACCAATGAATTGTAAAGGAGATTAAAAAATGGCAAAGCAAATTTATACACCATCACCAGCAAGAATCAAGGCTATCGGCATTGGAGGAGGTGGCTGCAATGCCATCACCCGTATGGTTCGCCAGGAAATAAGAGGCGTTGACTTCATCGCCATGAACACCGATGGTCAAGCGCTGGCTTTAGCCGAAGCACCCACCAGAGTTCAGTTAGGAGAGAAGCTGACCCGCGGTTTAGGCGCTGGCGGCGACAACAAAGTTGGAACTAAAGCCGCCGAAGAAAGTCGCCAGACCATCGAGGAGATTATTACCGGCGCCGATATGATATTCATTACCGCGGGAATGGGCGGCGGCACGGGCACCGGAGGCATCCCCGTAGTAGCGGAAATAGCCAAGCAATCCGGCGCCCTGACCATTGCGGTGGTAACCAAGCCCTTCAGCTTTGAAGGGGCACACCGGACTATGACCGCCGAGGAAGGACTGCTCGCCCTCTCAGGCAAGGTCGATACCCTTATCATTATCCCCAACGACCGTCTTCTTCAGCTCTGTGATGCCAAGACGAATGTGGACAGCGCCTTCACGCTCGCCGACGATGCTCTCCGCCTGGGAGTCAAGGCTATCTCCGAGGTGGTCACCGTTCCAGGCTTAATCAACCTCGACTTTGCCGACATCAAGTCGGTGATGAAAGACGCTGGTCCTGCCTGGATGTCGGTGGGAAGAGGTAGCGGACAGAACCGGGCTGCTGAAGCAGCCAAGCAAGCTTTAGCCAGTCCCTTACTGGATGTGGCAATAAACGGGGCTCAAGGCGTATTGTTCAACGTCACCGGTGGTTCCAGCCTCACCCTGTTTGAGTGCAAGGAAGCTGCCGAAGTCATCGGCCAGGGAGTAGCTCCCGACGCCAACATAATCTTCGGAGTGGTCTTCGACCCCAAGATGGACAGCGAGGTCCAGATTACCGTTATCGCCACCGGCTTCACCAGTCAGTACGGCAAGGGAATAGCCAACGCTGACGAACTCCGCCGCTTAATAACCAACAGCGGCGATTTGCTTGATGCTCCTTCTTTCCTGCGCCGCAATCAGCGATTCCCGGCATCCCACATCGGGACAAAGGTGCGCGTCCCGGAGCCAACTAAGATTTCCCGACAGTAGACCTCCTCTGTCTCATTTAAGAAAGGGGCGGCTGACCACCGCCCCTTTCCCTTTTTGTTATAATAATCTATAATATTGTTGAGAGGGGGTGGTGTTTTCCTGAAAATCAGGGGGATAGCACAATTAATTACCGAAGCTGCCTCGGAGCAGCAGGCGGCGAATATCGTTACGCTGGATGTAAGAAAAGTTTGTCCCTTTGCAGACTATTTTATTATTTGCAATGGAGATACCGACCGCCATATTAAAGCTATCTGGCAAAGCATTAATGAAACGATGAAAAACAACGGCATTGTCCCTCATCACAGCGAAGGCACTCCTGATTCCGGCTGGATGCTTACCGACTTCGGCTCGGTAATCGTCCACATATTCTCGCCGGAGGAGCGCGACTACTACCAGCTGGACAAGCTCTGGGGCAAAGCGATACCGGTAATCAGAATTCAATAGCGGGCTTAAAAGATTTCTCCGCGGCGAAAAAAGAGCGCTATCTCCGTCCCGGCATTCTCCACTGAATCGGAACCGTGTATCAGGTTATGGCTGATGTCGCCCCCGAGGTCGCCCCGGATAGTGCCCGCCGCAGCTTTAGCCGGGTTCGTCTCACCCATCGTCTGCCTTATGACTTTCACCGCGTTATCTCCCTGCCAGACCATGGCGACAACCGGGGCAGAGGTAATAAAATCAACCAGCTCATTAAAAAAGGCTTTATCCTTATGGACAGCATAATGACGCCGGGCTAATGCCCGGTCCAGGTGAACCATTTTCAGGGCGACGATTTTAAGCCCTTTCCCCTCAAGCCGCGAGATAATCTCCCCCGCCAACCCCCTTCGCAGGGCATCAGGTTTAATAAGGACTAAGCTTCTCTCCATTCCTGTCCCGCCAGGTAATAGCCACCGGCAGCCTCAATCTCAGTTATTCCACTTCCACAGAATACAGTCATCTTCCAGGCGATAACCCAGATAGCCCCGGTCCACCAGTTTCGCTATTTCCGTTTTAACAAATTCAAGGGGAAAGGAGAGGGTATTCCACACCCGCCTCTCCAGCTCAGCAATATATTTCTCAATTTCCAGAGGATAGCCATCCAGCCTTATCTTCCCCTCTTGCTCAATGAGCTCCTGGTGCAATAGCTGCCACACAAAATTCTGCGATTCCTCGTCCCGCAATCTTTTCATCTCCCTCTCGGAAAGCTCCCCCGCCAGGGCACCCCTGGCACACTGGTCATAATACCTCTGGGTAATTCCATTGACCACCCGGTCTAATGCCTCCGCCTTTATCCCCTGGGTTTCACACACCGCCTGATTGCAATCATAGCGTTCCCAGTCATTGGTCAATATCCGGACACCCAGTTCGGCAGCCCTATCCCTGACCTCCGTTCCCAAGAAAGGAGACAAAATATGGAATCCCCAGCCGCCTTCGCCGAGGCTCTCGGCGAAATCTATGCTCCTTTTAAGGCTTTTCTCGGTCTCGCCGGGAAGGCCGGCGATGAAGGAAGCAATGAACTCATATCCCAGGCTCTGGCATAGCCTGACCGCCTCCCTTGTTTTCAGGGGGGTAATCCCTTTATGCGCCAAATCTAGAATCTCCTGAACGCCGCTCTCCACGCCGAAACACAGGCCGTAACATCCTGCCTGCTTCATCTTCTCCAGCAAGGGTCTATCCACCGAGTCTACCCGGGCATAAGCCCCCCACATAATATTCGGCTTCCGGGCGATGATTTCGTCACAGACCGCGGCGCAGTGCTTATGGTTAACGGTGAAAAAGTCGTCTTCAAAAGAGAGCAGCCCAAACCCCAGCCGGGTAAGCTGCTCTATCTCATCGGCTACCAGCTTGGGGCTGCGGTATCTCACTTTTTCCCCCACCATGCGGTGTCCCACACAAAAAGAGCAGCTGAAGGGACAGCCCCGGCTGGTCGATAAGCCGCAGGTTGACTGGAGCGCCTGATACCTGGCTAGGGGAAGCAGATGCCGGGCAGGAAAGGGAAGCTCATCCAGATTGGGGACGAAGGGACGCTCCGGGGTAATCACTATCCCTGAATCCTTTCTAAAAGCTATTCCCTTAACCTGGCGTAAATCTCCACCCCGGGCAAGGGTCTCCACCAGCTCCACCACCGTCTCGTCTCCCTCCCTTATCACCACGATGTCGATGAACGGCGCTTCGTGCAGGGTTTCCGCGGCGCTGAAGGTCACATGGGGACCTCCAATGACGGTGATGGGCTTGGGGTCTATCTCCTTACAGGTCTGGACAATCCGGCAAGCGGCAGGATAATTCATGGTAACCGCGGTTATTCCCACGATGTCGGGCTTAAATTCCTTTAGCTTTCTTTCAACATTCCGGGGGCAGTTTCGGGTAACCAGGAAGTCCAGGACCTGAACCTCCACCCCCGCCCGCTCCAGGACCGCCCCCAGGGAAGGTAGGCTCAAGGCGACATGAAGTCCTTCAGCCCCGGGGTAAGGAGGATTTATCAATAAAACCCGCGTTGCCATAGCCAAAAACGCCCCTGAATTCCCGGGCAATCAAGGCTTAATTCTATGCCCCACCCAGGCTGAAGTCAATCGCTCCCGGCGGAACAAGGGACTTTGCTTAATCGCTTCTCCCTGTTTATACTAGGGCTATGGAGCTGCATTTCGGTCCCGCCGGCGTGCCCGAAACTGCCCCGGAACGCTCCACCGAGGGCGGCATCCGATATGTTGCCCGGCGGGGTCTTGGCTGCATGGAAATACAGTTTGTAAGAGGGGTAAAAATGGGAGAGACCGCCGCCCGGGCAGTAGGAAAAGAGGCTAAAGAAAAGGGAATAGCCTTAAGCGCCCACGGACCTTACTATATTAACCTGAATGCCCGGGAGAGCGAAAAAATAGCCGCCAGCCAGGGAAGGCTGCGGGATGCCGTTCGAATCGCCTCTCTGTGCGGAGCCCGAAGCGTGGTGTTCCACGCCGCCTTTTACCTGAACGACCCGCCGGATAAAGTCTATTCCGTGGTGAAGAAAAACCTCCAGGAGGTGCGGGACAGGTTAAAATTTGACCCGGCGGGAGTCTGGCTCAGACCCGAAGTCACCGGAAAAGCCAGCCAGTTCGGCACCGTGGAGGAGGTATTACGGCTGAGCAGCGAGCTTGAAGGCATTGCCCCCTGTATTGATTTCTCTCACCTGCATGCCCGCACCGGGAAGTCCAACTCCTACGCTGAATTTGCCGCCACACTGGAACAAATAGAGCGTAAACTGGGAAGGGCAGCCCTGGACAACATGCACATACATGTTTCGGGAATCAAGTATGGAGGGAGTGGCGAAATTAAACATCTCAACCTTCGGGATTCGGATTTTGATTATGTCAACCTCATCAGAGCCTTAAAAGACTTCAAGGTCAGCGGGCTGGTCATCAGCGAAAGCCCGAACCTGGAAGAAGATGCCCTGCTCTTACAACAGACCTATCGCTCCCTCAGTTGACGACCATTAATAGTTATCAGCCCTCAGCTATCAGTTTTATGCTGATTGCTGACCGCTGCTTACCTTCCCCGTCATT
>CAYHBC010000057.1:0-7545 GCA_964354775.1 uncultured Dehalococcoidales bacterium | reverse complement strand
AATCTCATAGTTGCCCAATTTATTGGGCCCGTCGGCTGACGGGCAACTACCTCACCCTCACCCTGACCCTCTCCCGTCAAGGGAGAGGGAAATAATGAGGTTGTGCGGCAGGCTATTCCTCTTTGGGCGCCTCTTCTTCGGCTGCTTCAGGGGCTTCAGCCTCTCCAACTGCCTCCGCCGCAGGCACCTTTTCCTTCTCTACCTCCGGCGGCTTCTCGATGCGGCGAATGCTGATTCTGGCTACCATCAGCTTGGGGTCGTTGAGGACACTGACTCCCTTCTCCACGACAACATCCCTCACCCGCAGCGCCTGGTCTGGCTCGGCGAGGGAGGTGACATCCAGCTCTATAGTGGCGGGAATTTTCGCCGGGAGGCACTCCACAGTGAGGGTGTCCATTTCCTGGGAGAGCACATTATCCTTTAGCTTCAAAGCGGGCGCTTCCCCGACCAGGACGATGTGGACCTCCACCTTTACCGCCTCTTCTGTCCTTACCTGGTAGAAATCGAAATGGAGCAGTCCCCGACTCAGCAGCGGTAGCTGGACTTCACGAACGATGACCGTCCTCGGCTTCTTTTCGCCGTCGAGCTTGAGGCTGATTAGCTTCGTTTTCCCTGCTGTGGCTAACACCTGCTGGAGCAGGACGGCATCGCACTGTAATGCCAGCGATTCAATGCCGTGACCAAAAAGGTGCACCGGGGTAATCCCCTGGCGGCGCAGGAACCTGACTTTTTTGCCCTGGACATCCCGCCGGGCAGCTTTTAGCTCTATCTGGTCCATCAAATCACTCCTTTGCCCGTCAGCTGACGGACGATGCCTTAATACTTTGCCACTTAATCACAGTAAGTTCAATATCCCGGGCAGTTCCGAGAGGTGATGGATTACGAAATCGGGGTTGTCGTCCTCGCTGTCTATGGTGTCGGAGTAGCGGTCGTTCCAGCTGAACCAGACGCTCTTCATCCCCACCTGTTTTGCCCCGTGGATATCGAGGTTGATTCTGTTGCCGACCATAACGGCGTTCCCTGCTCTGACGCCCAGCCTGTCCAGGGCAAGGTGGAAAATCCCTGCGTCGGGCTTCTCAAGGCCTACCTCGCCGGAGATTACCATCACATCAAAATAGTCCTCCAGGTCGCAGAAGGCGATGACATTCCTGGCGCTGACGCTATCGGCATTGGCGACGAGGGCGGTCTTGTATTCCGCCTTCCTGGTGCGTGCCAGGACCTCCAGGGCGCCGGGGACCAGGCTGGCGGTGAGGGCATGTCCCTGGTCGTCGTGGACGATGCTTCCCTCGGAGACCAGGGTGTCCCCCAGGTCAAAACATACTGCTTCAATCATTTGAGCCGATACTGTAAATAGAGCAGCAGGCAGTTGACTTCGGTGTCGGCGATGTCCTCAGGGGCGTAAGCCTGCTTTATTGTAGCTCTCATCAGGTTGTCGTCAAAAATCGCCCCGGGAAACGCCTGCTTGAGCCGGGCAACCAGAGTGTTGAAATTTGCCAGAGAGGAAAGAGCCTTTTCCTCCTTCAAGAAGGAATAGTCCAGCCGATTGTGGACTATCTCCACCACGGGCGGCGAGGATTCCGGGGTATAGAGCCGGCAAAAATATTCCGCTACCAGGGACTGCTCGGTGACGGGTTTTTTCTCGGTGCTGAACAGGGATATTCCCCCGGTTAGGATGGCTTTACCGGGGCTGAATTTCACCCTGGTCTCGGTCTTTTCACTGATAATATAGCTTTCCCACTGGCCCTTGAGGAGCAGGAAAGCGTCGGGGGACTTCACCTCTCGTTTTTGCCCTTTGCGGTCGTGGAACAGGACGTAGTCCGGCCCGAATTCCACGCTGCGCACCAGGAAGTCCACCGGGGGACGGCGGAGCTCCGAATCGGGGCAGAGAATGGTGCGAAGCCCCAGCTCGGTCAGTCTTCGGGCGACCGCTTCTGCCGCCTGTTTGCTGCCGTAGCGGGCGAAGAGCCGGGGCACCTTCCCGGCAAGGAGAAGTCTTGTTTCGGGAAGGTCTTTGCCGATAATGGCTGCCGCTCGGGTTACGACGCTTGCTTCCGGAGCAGCGAGAGGAACCAGGGCAAGATAGATAACGTCTGCTTTTTCCATGGGTGGTTCACTCAAGAGAGCATAACCTGAGGCGTTTTACAATTCCAGCTCTGAGGCAATACCCTGCATCGCCTCAAGGCCCAGGGCGATGAATTCCTCCAGCTCCAGCTCCAGCTCGCGGCACAGGGCAATTTGCTCCCTGCTGGCTCCGGCGGCAAACCTCGGCTGGCGGAAGTGTTTCATCACCGATTTGGCGTTCATTCCGTTCAATTTATCGGGGCGGACTAAAGCGCAGGCGGTGATTAGCCCGGTCAGGGGGTCAACGCAGAAAAGCGCCTTGTCCAGCTTTGTTTCCCGGGGGACGCCGTGAATTTCGTTGTGGGACAGGATGGCGTGAGCCATCTCCTCGCTAGCCCCGAGCTCCCGGGCGATGTCGGCGCCTAATTTGCTGTGAGTATTGATGTCGCCTCCGACCAGTTCCAGGTCGATGTCGTGAATCAGCCCGGTAAGCCCCCACTCCTCTTCATTCTCACCGAGCTTTTTTGCCAGGGCTTTCATAATCGCCTCGGTAGCCAGCATGTGCTTTATGGTATTTTTATCCTGGATATTTGCTGTGATGGAGTTCAAAAACTCGGCTCTTTTCATTTTATGCCTTTACCCGGTTTGCCCTGATTCGCTTGCGGTGATGTCTTAATGATAATATACCACGAAGATAGTTTCCCGTAAAGGAATTCTCCACGGTGGCTATTTCCTCTGGCGTGCCGGTGGCGATGACATAGCCGCCTTCCTCGCCGGCTCCGGGACCGAGGTCAATGACCCAGTCGGCGTTTTTGATGACATCAAGGTGGTGCTCGATGATGAGCACCGTATTTCCATAGTCCACCAGCCGCTGGAGCACCTGGAGAAGGCAGGCAATGTCGGCGAAGGAAAGCCCGGTGGTGGGCTCATCAAGTATGTAGAGGGTCTTGCCCGTGGAGCGGCGGGAGAGCTCGGTAGCCAGCTTCACCCGCTGGGCTTCGCCGCCGGAAAGGGTGGGTGCGGGCTGTCCCAGGCAGATGTAGCCCAGACCAACATTCTGGAGCGTTTCCAGCTTGCGCTTGACCTGGGGGAAATGGGCGAAGAAATCCAGGGCTTCATCCACGGTCATCTGGAGGACTTCGGCGATGTTTTTAGCCTTGAATCTAATCTCCAGCGCCTCGCGGTTGTATCGCTCCCCCTTGCAGACCTCGCAGGGGACGGCGACATCGGGGAGGAACTGCATCTCAATCTGGACATAGCCTGCTCCCTGGCAGGCTTCGCACCTCCCCCCTTTCACATTGAACGAAAAACGCCCCGGGGAATAGCCGCGCATCCTTGCTTCGGGAACGGAGGCAAAAAGCTCGCGGATGGAGGTAAACGTCCCGGTGTAGGTGGCGGGATTACTCCGGGGGGTGCGACCTATGGGCGACTGGTCAATGTTAATCACCTTGTCAATATGCTCCATACCGGTGATGCCCCGGCACCTGCCCGGTCGGTCCTTGGCGCGGTAAAAGAGCTGTGCCAGCTTCTTGTATAATACCTCGTTGATAAGAGTGCTCTTGCCGCTCCCTGAAACGCCGGTGATGCAGACGAACTTGCCCAGGGGGATGGGGACATCAATGTTCTTTAAATTGTTTTCCCCGGCTCCCGAGACCACCAGCTCCTTTCCTGAGCCGGGACGCCTTGCCGGGGGCAGGGGGATTTCCTTCGCCCGGCTGAGATATTGTCCCGTTACCGAGCGGGGACAGGACATAATATCGCTGAGCTGCCCCGCAGCCATGACTTCTCCTCCCTGCTTTCCCGCGCCGGGACCCAGGTCAATGATGTAGTCGGCAGCCCGCATCATTGCTTCGTCATGCTCCACGATAATCACGGTATTGCCCAGGTCGCGGAGGCGTTTCAGGGTGGCTATGAGGCGGAAGCCATCGGCGGGATGAAGCCCCACCGTGGGCTCGTCGCAGATGTAGAGGACGCCGGTCAGCCCGCTGCCGATTTGAGTGGCGAGGTGGATTCTCTGCGCCTCGCCGCCAGAGAGGGTTGACGAGTTCCGCTCCAGGGTTAAATAGCCCAGACCGATGTCAATGAGGAAGCTCAGCCGGGCGTGAATCTCCTTGATAATCTGGCGGGCGATGGTAAGCTCGCGGGGGGTAATCCCCTCGGTCAGCCGGTCCACCCATTCCCGTGCCTGGGTGACAAACAGGGAGGTAACCTCCATGATATTGCTTCCCCTGATGGTGACCGCCAGGGACTCGGGCTTGAGTCTCTTTCCGCGGCATACCGGGCAGGGGGTGGAGGACATATAGCGCTCAATAGAGGCTTTAACGCTGTCGGACTCGGTCTCGCGGTAGCGGCGCTCCAGGTGGGATATGATGCCTTCAAAGTCGGTGTAGTAATGCCGCCTGTGCCCGTAGCGGTCCTCGTAGACTGCGGGGACAGTCTCGCCGCCATCGCCGTAAAGTATTATGTTGAGCTGCTCCTCACTCAGGTCTTTAACCGGAGTATGGAGCGAAAAGCCATGGCGGTGAGCCAGGGCTTCAAGTATGCTGTTGTGCCAGGTGCTCATCTGCCCGTTGTGGCTCCAGGGCAAGAGGGCGCCTTCCGCCAGGCTCAGCTCCCTGTCGGGCAGGACCAGGTCGGGGTCAATTCTCAAATTACAGCCCAGCCCGGTGCAGGCGGGACAGGCGCCGTGGGGGCTGTTGAAGCTGAAAGTCCGGGGGGCGATTTCCCCCAGGCTGATGTTGCAGTAGGGACAGGCAAAGTGCTCCGAGAAGAGCAGCTCCTCGCTGCCGGCGACGGAGACGAGAACCACGCCCGAGCCCAGCTTGAGCGCCGTTTCCACGGAGTCAGCCAGCCGGGCAGTGCTCTCCCCTCCGCCCACCTGCAGCCGGTCGACCACCACCTCAATGGAATGCTTCCTGTTTTTGTCCAGCGGGAACTCCTCGGAGAGGTCGTGGATTTCGCCGTCAAGGCGGACGCGGACAAAGCCCGCTTTCTGGAGGTCGCGGAAGATTGCCTGGTGCTCCCCCTTGCGGTCCCTGACCAGCGGGGCGAGGAGCATTATTTTCTTGCCCTGGGGTATCCTGGTTACCGAGTCGACAATCTGCTGCACCGTCTGGCGGGAGACCTCCCGTCCGCAGCCGGGGCAGTGGGGATGCCCGATACGGGCGAAGAGGAGCCTCAGGTAGTCGTAGATTTCGGTCACGGTGCCCACGATGGAGCGGGGATTGTGCGACGGTCCTTTCTGGTCAATGGAGATAGCCGGGCTGAGCCCCTCAATGTAGTCCACATCGGGCTTCTCCATCTGCCCCAGGAACTGGCGGGCATATGCCGAGAGGGACTCCACATAGCGGCGCTGTCCCTCGGCGTATATGGTGTCAAAGGCAAGCGAGCTCTTGCCGCTCCCCGAGACGCCGGTGATGACCACCAGCTTGTTGCGGGGGATGGTAACATCTATGTCCTTGAGGTTGTGCTCCCGGGCACCCTTAACGAAGATGGCGTCGGGCTCCATTGCCCCAATTTTAGCATTATCGGTTGGTGCCCTTCAAAAAAGGCGGTAAAAGGCGCCCCGCTCCGGTTTAGCTTTCTTCGCCATAATTGACGCTTGCCTGCCAGGGTGAATTGTGGCACTCCCCGCAGGGGGGTGTCAACGCGGCTGGGTTTGGGCTGGCGGACTACGGAGGTTTGCCCGAAAGGAACCTTTGTGCTAAAATTCAATAGAGTATAAATTCCTGTTTTAACATCAGAGTGGAATGACTGAATTTAAAAGAGAGCTAACGGAATTAAAGTCCTCTGTGCGCCGATTAACTGATAAGCAGAGGCTCTCAAAGGATTTTTCATTGTTATGCGAGCTGACCGTTAAGAGCATGGCGGGAATTATTAAGCTTGAGAAACGATGGAGGGGGTCAAAGGGGCAACCACTCACACAGCGAAAGAGAGTGATGCGGCGTGATTTAAATTCCTTAATGCATAGGCTCAACACAAGTATACCGAATGGTGAGAACGTGTTCGATTGGGAAATAAAGAGCACCCAAGAAGCCCTTGATTTTCTCCCAGCGCTGTTTCCTTATCTAAAAAAGGTCGGCTTTGAGGCTTGTTTATTGGAGGTTAGTCATCTGCTCGAGGACATCCGTCAAGCTGAAAAGCATAGCAAAATATTGGACCTACTAATAGATATAAGCAAGACTAAAGACTCGGTTACTACGAGCCAGTTTCGTTCAAACGAAATGGTCGGTTACTTAAAGTATCTTTCAAAAGACAGGTCACAGATTGCAAGGGTGACTCTCTTGAAACATATCCAAATCTACCAGGAGCTATGCGGGATTTATGAAAAGGATATCTTGGTATGTTACTGCCTTCTGCAAATTAAGGGAGGCAACAAGCCTAACTACACCGAAATTAGAAAAAATACTCCGGAAATTCAGGACCGAATTAATTTTGTCAGGTCTCACATGGCTCCGCTCGTCAAGCCATGGGATCGAATAGTTCGGAACGCTAAAGCTCACAGTGACATCGAAGTCGACTCGAGAAACCGATTGGTCAGATTCTATGAAAGGCAGAACCAAGGATTCAAACAATACTCGTTTGAAGAAGTCGTCTCTTTGACACGTGAAATGAGTGCCACGGTGTCTGTGTTCAGCCTTTTGCCAATAATACTAGCTAATGGCGATTGGAAAGCTCTTAAGGCTATGCTTGACCAGTCTGGCTAAGGTTTGTCTTAGATTCCTTCAGTTTTTGCATAACGAAGAACGCCGAGCTATACCGTTCGGGGTTCTTCTTGAAAGTCTCTATAAACCGCCGGTCATCATCCTCCTCAAGCGCCGCAAGCGCCCGGGGGTCACCGGCATATTTTTTCCGCATCTCGTCGATTAGCTTTTCCAGCGGGACATAGTACTTTTTCCACCAGACGTCCTGGGGCACTATGAAATGCCCCAGCAGCTCATAACTGCAGCGGGAGACCTGCTCCAGCTTCTCGGCGATGTTCCCTGTATCGTCGTGAAATATGAGGAAGCCCTCGGGCTTGAGGAACCGCCGCCACTCCCTGAGCGCCCTTTCGAAGCCGATTGGCGATATAGAGCCCTCAGCCCAGATGATGTCAAAGCTCCCGTCGGGGAAGTCCATATCAAGCAGGGAGCATTTCAGGGTCCTGACGCGGTGCGATAGCCCGGCATCTTTGATTTTTCGGGCGAGTATATCCAGGGAAGGCTGGTCGATGTCCAGCCCGGTTACCTCCCCGTTGCTCAGCGCGGCGAGCTCCATCGTGGGGATGCCCGAGCCGCAGCCGACATCCAGGATGCGGGGTCTGTCCAGCCGGGGGAGCAGGTGAAACGCCTTTCGGGTATATTTGAGGAAGCCCTCTCTCAGCTTATCTTTGTCCCTCTGGAGAATTGCTTCTACGCTCATTAAGCGCCATAAGGCTTCAGCTTATAGTGACGGTGAAGACCTTCTGGTCGATGGGTTCCTCTTCCCAGGAGCGCAGGTAGGTGA
>CAYHBC010000056.1:621-7599 GCA_964354775.1 uncultured Dehalococcoidales bacterium | reverse complement strand
TTTGTTCCGTTGGCTAACGGATTGATTTTTTATCTTTGAGTTTTGATATGCCCGCCCAGCTATGTTGTATTACATAGAGGGGAAGGGTCTCACCATTATCATTTGCTCCCGCTTTGAGCCCAGAGAGATGGAGCTGATGGGGCAGCCGAGGAGGTCTTCAATCCTGGTGAGGTAATGGCGGGCGGCTGAAGGCAGCCGGGCGAAATCAACGATTTCACTGATTGGTCCTTTCCAGCCGGGCAGCTCTTCATAAACCGGCTGGCATTTCTCCAGAGTTGCGGCGTCGCCGGGGAAGGAGTCCAGCATTTCAGCGCCGAGCTTGTAAGCGGTGCATATTTTAATCGTGGAGAAGCCGTCAAAGGTATCAAGGTGAGTTAAAGCCAGGTCGGTGAAGCCGTTTATCTGGACGCTGAACCTGCCCGCCACCGCATCGAACCAGCCGCAGCGCCGCGGTCTTCCCGTGGTGGCGCCATATTCATGAGCCTTTTCCCGTATTAGCTCGCCAACCTTGTCTTTTAGCTCGGTAGGCATAGGACCGCTGCCTACCCGGGTAATATAGGCTTTGAATACCCCGATAATATGACCGATTTCCCGGGGGCTTACCCCTGTTCCGAGGCATCCTCCCCCCGACAGTGGTGAGGATGAGGTGACATAAGGATAGGTGCCGAAATCAGGGTCCAGGAGCGTTCCCTGAGCGCTTTCCAGCAAGACCAGCTCACCCCTTTTAATCGCCTCCCGGATTATGGGGGTGGTGTCCCGGATAAAAGGACGCAGTTTCTCTCCGTAAGCCCGGTATTGCTCCAACACCTCGTCCAGCACCAGGGGCGGTTTCTGGTATACCTTGGTGAGAATGGCATTTTTCAATTCCAGGACTGACTTCAGGCGGTCCCGGAATAGCTCTTTGTTGAGCAAATCGCCGGTGCGTATTCCAAGGCGGGCTATCTTGTCGCTGAAGGCGGGACCGATTCCTCTACGGGTGGTGCCGATAGCTCCCCCGGCGCGCCTCTCCTCCTCCAGCCCGTCAAAGAGGATATGATAGGGCATAATAAGATGAGCGTGGTTGCTTATGAAAAGGCGGCTGGTATCGACGCCGTGGTTCTGGAGGTTAGAAAGCTCCTCAAAAAAGACTGCGGGATTGACCACCACGCCGTTGCCCACGATGCAGGTTGTCTGGGGATAAAAAATGCCCGAAGGCACGAGATGCAGCCGGAATTCACCGTAGGGATTGACGATGGTGTGACCGGCATTGTCGCCTCCCGAGAAGCGGGCGACCACCGTTGCTTTTTCCGCCAGGAAGTCAACTATCTTCCCCTTCCCTTCGTCGCCCCACTGACCTCCGACAACAGCCGTAACCGCCATTTAAATACCGCTACTTCCGGGTCTGCTGCCTTAAATAAACCAGCCTTTGAATCACCGTAATGTAGGCAAAGACCACCACGACCCATAAGGCGATGGTCACCTGATTTACCACCAGCCCTATGGTTAATACTATAACCCTTTCCGGCCGGGTAAACAAACCGACCTTGCATTCCAGTCCGAGCCCTTCCGCCCGTGCCCTTACATAGCTGACCAGGAAGGAGCCAATCAGGGCGGCGAAAGCCAGCATGACTCCCATAGCGCTTCCCCCCAGCACATACCAGACGAGGAGACCAAAAAAGAGCGCCGCTTCGGAGATGCGGTCAGCCAGGGAGTCGAAGAGGGCGCCGAACTTTGAGGTCTGCTTAATGAATCTCGCCAGTGCTCCGTCGAGAAGGTCGCACAGTCCGGCGACTAAAACTAATAAGCCGCCAGGCAGGAAATGTCCCGTGGCGATAACATAGGCAGCACCGATAGTTAGCGCCAGACCGGCGAGGGTAAGAGTATCGGGGCTTATGCCGCTCTGGCTCACCCCCTTGATTACCGGGTCGGTTATGCGGGTGGCTAAACTGGTGCGAAGCTCAACTAAATCTGGCAGCGGCAAAAGCGGCTTACTCCTTAGCCTTAACTGGCCGGGGTTCGGGTAGCGAGATAGGAGCCTCTTGCTTTTTCCCGGCGATAAATGCCTCGGTCTTTAACCGGGCTTCATCATCGGAGTATTGAATTGGCGGGGACTTCATAAAGTAAGCTGAAGGCGCCACGATAGTGCCGCTTAGACCTCGCTCCAGGGCTAATTTGCAGCATCTTATGGCATCAATGACCACCCCGGCGGAATTAGGGCTATCCCATACCTCCATCTTTACCTCTACATTCAGGGGGACATCACCGAAGGTGCGTCCCTCCATTTTTATGAAGCAGAATTTGCGGTCAGCCAGCCAGGGGACATAATCGCTGGGACCAATATGGATGTTGTCGCTGCCGATGTCGTAGTCCAGTTGCGAGGTAACGGCGTCCGTTTTGGAAATTTTCTTGGATTCCAGGCGCTCCCGCTCCAGCATGTTGTAGAAATCGGTGTTGCCGCCGATATTCAGCTGGTAAGTCCGCTCCAGCTTAACACCGCGGTCGCGGAAAAGCCGGGTCAACACACGGTGGGTGATGGTGGCGCCAACCTGGGACTTGATGTCGTCGCCGATAACGGGCAGTCCCTTCTCGGCAAAACGGTTTTGCCAGTAACGCTCCCGGGCAATAAAAACCGGGATGCAGTTGACAAAGCCGCAGCCTGCGGTCAATACCTGCTCTACATACCATTTAGTCGCTTCCTCGCTCCCCACGGGCAGATAGTTGAGAACCACATCAGTCCTGGTATCTTTAAGCACCTTTACTATGTCTGCGGTCGAGCCGGGCGCCTTGGTAATAATCTGGGAAAGATATTTCCCCAGTCCATCGTGGGTCATGCCTCTCTCGACCTTGACCCCCGTCTTGGGCACATCGCAGAACTTTATGGTGTTGTTGGGCCTGGTGAAAATAGCCTCAGCGAGGTCCTTGCCCACTTTGTTTTTATCAATATCCACCGCCGCCACAAAATTTATGTCGGAGATGTGGTAGCCTCCCAGGTTAACATGCATCAGACCGGGGACAAAATCGTCCTCTTTAGCTGCCTTGTAATAGTGAACGCCCTGGACCAGCGAAGAAGCACAGTTGCCGACCCCGATAATGGCTACGTTTATCTTTTTCATAGCAGGATGAGGTACTCCTCCTTTTTATTTTCGGACATTGGTCATGCTTGCCGGCAGGCTGGAGATGCTAGGACTTGCCGATTCTGAATACCTTGGTTCCGCAGGCGGCACAGACCCCACGGACTGCCGGTTTCTTATTCTTGAGAGTAACCGAAACGGGATTCTTAATTTCCTTCTTTGCGCGACACTTAAAACAGTATGCTTGCATCCTGACTACCTCCTTTTGTCCCAACTACCGTCTATGTAACATATCCTATCAGCTATCGTAATGTCAAGCTATTTATCGCCCGTGGCTTTCTGGATAAGGTCGAGCATCCTTATGCTCCGCTCAATGGAGTCGTCGTAGTGAAAGCTGAGTTTAGGGGTGTGCCTCAGGGTTAAATGCGAAGCCAGCTCTCTCTGGAAAAAAGAGGAAGCGGAGTTGAACCCGGCGAGCATTTCCTTCCTCTCTGCTTCGCTCCCTAAAAAGCTGACGAATACCTTGGCATACTTGATGTCTGCGGAAAGCCGGACCTCGGTCACGGAAACAAGGCTCTTCAGCCTGGGGTCGTTGACCTTGCGCTCCAGCAGGCTGCTGATTTCCTCCTGGATAAGCTTGCTCAGGCGCTGTTCATGCCTCTTCATAGTCGGTCGCCTTTGGGGTAGTTTACTCTACTTTTTCCTTCTGGTAGAGCTCAATGACATCGCCAACGGCGAGGTCGGTAAAATCCGCTATTCCCACGCCGCACTCAAGCCCGGTGGCTACCTCGGTGACATCGTCCTTAAAGCGCCGCAGGCTGGAGATATGGGATTCATGGATTATTTTATTTTCCCGTAATATCTTGGCGGGGGCATCCCGCCATATTTTGCCCTCTTTAACATAAACTCCGGCGACCTTGCCCTGGCGGCTGCTGGAAAAGACGGCTCTTACCTCGGCGCGTCCCCCAACTACATCTACATAGGTCGGCTCCAGCATTCCTTTCAGCACCTTGTCCAGGTCCTCAATCAGCTTGTAAATTACATCGTAGCACCGGATGCTCACCCCTTCCGCTTCAGCCACTTGCTGTGCTCCCGGCGCCAGGGGGCTGTTGAAGCCGATAACGACTCCTTTTGAGGCTGAAGCAAGGAGCACATCGCTCTCGGTAATGCTGCCGCTGTCGGCATGAATGACATTGAGCCTCACTTTTTCTGAGCTCAGCCGCTCCAGAGAGGTCTTTATTGGCTCGATGCTGCCATAGACGTCTGTTTTCAAGACCGCATTAAGCTCTTTTATTTTCCCCTTGCCTATCTGGCGGGAGAGAGTGGTTATGCTCAAGCGGGCACGGGGCGCAGCAGTCTGCAGCTTTTTCAGGATGTTTTGTGCCTCGTGCTCGCTGGCGACCACCCGGAAGGTGTCTCCGGAACTCGGCACGCTGTTTAATCCCAGCACCTCTGCCGGAGTAGAAGGCTCAGCTTTCTTAATTTGCTCGCTGCGCTCGTTGAGCATAGCTTTAATTTTCCCCCAGGTATTGCCCACTACCACGACATCGCCCACTCCCAGGGTGCCCTTCTGGACCAGGAGGGTAGCTAGAGAGCCCTTGGTCTTGTCCAGCCTGGCTTCAATAACGGCGCCCTCGGCGGCGCAGTTGGGGTTAGCCTTTAGCTCCAGTATATCGGCAACAAGAAAGATGTTCTCCAGGAGGTCGGATATTCCCTCCCCTTTCTTGGCGGAAATAGGCACACAAACTACCTCCCCGCCCCACTCTTCAATGACCAGGCCCAGGTCAGCGAGCTGTTGCTTCACCCGCTCGGGATTGGCATCAGCTTTATCAACCTTGTTGATGGCTACCACTATGGGCACCTTAGCCGCTTTAGAATGGTCTATGGCTTCCAGGGTTTGAGGCATAACGCCATCGTCAGCGGCAACCACCAGGACCACGATGTCGGTCACGCTCGCCCCGCGAGCCCTCATCGCGGTAAAAGCTTCATGCCCCGGGGTATCCAGGAAAGTAATCTTGCGCCCGTCCACGATGCACTGGTAGGCGCCGATGTGCTGGGTGATAGCTCCTGCTTCATGAGCAGTTACCTTGCTCTTCCTGATGGCATCCAGCAGGGTTGTCTTGCCGTGGTCAACATGTCCCATAACGGTGACCACTGGCGGGCGGGCGGGTAGCTTTTTTTCCTTTCCCCGGGTAACCTGAGGCAGGCTTTTTGGCTCGGCTTTTTGCCGGGCGGCGTAACCGAGGTCTGAAGCCACCTCAGCGGCGGTGGCGAAATCAATCGTTTGATTGACATTAGCCATAATGCCTTTTCGCATAAGGTGCTTGATGACCTTTACCGGTTCAACCGCGAGGATGTCCCCCAGTTGCTTTACCGTGGGAGAAGAGGGAATCTCCACCTCGGGCAAAGCCGTGGCGGTAGTTTTCCCCTTTTTGGTGGTCTTCGTTTTTTTAGTAGTCCCCAAGGCTAGCTTCCTCCATTAAGGCTGCTGCCATAGTTTGTCAGAGCCTGGCGGTTTTCGGCGGTAAATTTTGTGCTCAGAGCATACTCCAGGCGATTTTTCTTAAGTCCTTCTCCCCAGCAGTCCTTTTTAGGGCAGAGATAAGCACCGCGCCCCGGTTTCTTCCCCGATAAGTCCAGCTCAACAACTCCATTATCGGTGCGCACCAGGCGAAGGAGCTCTTTCTTGTCCCTCTTCTGGCGGCAGGCAACACAGGTGCGCTGCGGTAGAGGTCTATTCTTCGCCTTCATCTTCTTCAAAGTGAGGTCTTCTCTTTACGCCTTTCGCTTTACCCTTGACTGGCTTCGCTTTATCCCTGGCTGCTTTGGCTTTACCCTTTTGTTTTTGCGGAGTCTCCGCCTCCTGGAGGTGGGGCAAAATATCCTCGGCAAAACGGATTACCAGCTCTTTCCTGGTTGCCTGGGGAGGGGCTTCCGTAGCCGCGGACGAGACAAGCACTGGCTCCTCTTCCCCGAGAGGGGCTAACTCCTCTTCTTTAGCTTCCTCAGTTACTTCCTGGGGAACAGCCTCTGCTGCGGCAGCCCTTTCCGCTTCAGCAGCCGAAACGCTCTTAATATCAATTCGCCACCCGGTGAGCTTTGCCGCCAGCCGGGCATTTTGTCCTTCCTTGCCTATGGCAAGGGAAAGCTGCCTATCAGGAACGGTAACCGTAGCCACCTTCCCTATCCCGTTGAGGTCAATACTCGCTACCTGAGCCGGGCTAAGAGCATTGGCGATGAACACTCTGGGGTCGGAATGCCACTGGATTAAATCTATTTTCTCGCCGTTCAGCTCGTTAACGATATTCTGTAACCGGATACCCCGGGGTCCCAGGCAGCATCCTATCGGTTCAACTCCCTCCTGGGGAGTTGATACCGCTACCTTGCTTCGCTGCCCTGCCTCGCGAGCTACCGCTTCTACACCGACAACACCGTTGTGGACTTCGGGGATTTCCAGCTCAAAGAGGCGGCGGAGCAGATTGGGGTGGGACCGGGAAACTACTATCTGGGTTCCCTTGGGTCCCGGGACTATTTCCAGGAGATATAACTTAAGCCGCTGACCTACCCGATAATGCTCGTTGTGCAGTTGCTCGCTCTGGGGTAATACCGCCTCCACTCTACCCAGGTTAACATAGACCTGCGTGGCGGTGATAAACTGGACTACCCCGGTGGTGATTTCCCCCTCTCTGCTGGAAAACTCCTCATAGGTTTTCTGGTGTTCCGCTTCCTTTAGCCGCTGCATGATGTTTTGTTTCACTGCTTGCACCGCGATGCGTCCGGTATACGAAGGCGTGGTTTTTATCTCTACTATTTCCCCGACCTGGACTCCGCTGCGCAGCTTGCGGGCTTCATTTAAGGAAATTTCCACCTGAGGGTCGCTGACCTTGGACACCACGTTTTTTTTAACATAGACCTTCACATCGCCGGT
>CAYHBC010000056.1:0-611 GCA_964354775.1 uncultured Dehalococcoidales bacterium | reverse complement strand
CGGTATCAGGGTCGAGCTTCACCGAAACTTCCTGCTTCTCGGAGAAGGCATATTTCTTATAGGCTGAGGCAAGCGCTGCCTCCACAATGGACAGCACTACCTCCCGGGAGAGGTTCCGCTCTGCCGAAAGCTGGGAAACAGCAGCCATCAACTCTCGTCTCATCTCTTAATCCCCTCTTTAATTAAAAAGGTGGGATTTCACCCACCTCTTTAAAGTACGAGGCCCTCCTCAACCTTATAATTCTGGCATATCCCTATTAAAAATGCAAGTATTGGTCATCCCGTCGGCTGGCGGATTAGTGAGAGCGGTTAAAATTAAAAATCAAAGATAAAAAATCAATCCGTTAGCCAACGGAACAACTCAAAAAGCAAAAATATTTTACTTTTTAAACTTTGCTCTGTCATTTTGCCTTTTCGGGAGATTGCCCCGCCGGAGCCTGCCCTGAGCGGGGTGAGATTGCTTCGTCCGTTAGCCAACGGACTCGCAATGACAATAAAAAAGTTAGTTGCCCATCCGTTAGCCAACGGATTGGGCGATTGTGCCCGTTAGCTAACGGGCAACTACAAAACGTAGCCAGCAAAGGGCTTGCACTGACACCACGCCGGGCTAG
>CAYHBC010000055.1:0-7991 GCA_964354775.1 uncultured Dehalococcoidales bacterium | reverse complement strand
TGGCGGCGGTTTTCTCCACCTTTTCAAACCGGGCGACCACTCTTTCCAGCGGCTCGGGGGAAAGCAGTCCGGCGATGGGCAGCGGCAGGGAAGCGGTGATTTCTCCCCCGGCGGAGACGATAAGACCGCCGCCGAGGTTTTCTATTTCCTCAATTGCGCGGAGTATGTCGGCATCGCTGGCGCCTACGGCGATTATGTTGTGGGAATCGTGGGCGATGGACGATGCCAGCGCGCCTTTTTTCAAGCCGAAGCCCTTGACCAGTCCCACTCCGACATTCCCGCTGGCTCTGTGCCGCTCCACCACCACGAGCTTGAGGAGGTCTTTTTCGGTGTCAGCCACCACCATTCCCCGTTCAATGCTGACCTCAACCAGCCTTTTCCGGGTGATTATTTGCCCCGGGACGATTTCAATAACGGGGTAGGTCTTGGCGCTGAGGTTGCTTTCCGTCGGCTGACGGGCTCGCAATGACAACGATTCAACGGTAAGAGGCTTCTTGATGTGCACCGTGTCGGTCAGCTCGGGCGGGGCTTTCGCTGCCGGAAAGAGGCATTTGCCTCCTCTGGCGACCAGCCGGGCTTTGTGGAACACCCGGTCTACCTTCAGACCGGGGAGGTCGGTGAGGGTAATGAGGTCAGCCCGGTAGCCCGGGGCTACCGCCCCGCGGTCGTAAAGGCGGAAATATTCCGCGGTATTTATGGTTGCCATCTGCAGCGCCCGGACTGGCTCCAGTCCCCGGCTGATGGCTTTCCTGACCACGGCGTCGACATCGCCTTCATGGAGCAGGTCGGAGCAGCTGCGGTCGTCCACCACGAAGAAGCATCTCCGGTAGGTATTATCGTTGACCAGGGGGAGGAGGGCATCAAGATTTTTCTCCGAGGAGCCCTCTCTAATCAGGAGATACATCCCCCGCTTTAGCTTCTCCTTCCCCTCCTCGTAGGTAGTGCATTCATGGTCGGACATCACCCCCGCGGCAATGTAGGCGTTGAGCTCCTTCCCGCTGAGTCCTGGAGCGTGTCCGTCAATCACCTTGCCGCGGGAGGCGGCAATCCTGGATAATACCTCTTTATTGCGGTTCACCACGCCGGGGAAGTTCATCACCTCGCCCAGCCCGATTACATTGGGGAAGGCGAGGATTTGCTTTATCTCGGCGGCGCTGATTCTGACGCCTGATGTCTCCAGCGGAGTTGCCGGCACACAGGAGGGAGCCATAAGCAGTATGTCCAGGGGCAGCTTTGGCGACCAGTTGAGCACGAATTTTATCCCTTCAATGCCGCAGACATTGGAGAGCTCATGCAGGTCGGTGATTAAGGCTGAAATTCCCCGGGGGACCACCGCCCGAGCATACTGGGATGGATGGAGCATGGAGCTTTCAATATGGATATGCCCGTCAATCAGCCCTGGAGCAAGGTAATCGCCGTGTAAATCGAGGCTCTCTTTCGCCCCGCTGTAGTCGCCTATTCCGGCAATCCTGTCGCCGCAGATGGCGACATTGCCCTCTTCTATTTCGCCGCTAAAGGTATTTATGATGCGGGCGTTCTTCAGTAGCAGGTCTGGCGGTGAATCGCCTTTAGCTACGGCGATAAGTTTAGCGGGATTCATCATCCTCTAGAATACATATATCGGGCAGGTTGCGGAACATCTCGGCGAGGTCGAGTCCGTAGCCGACGATAAATTTATCGGGCAGGGTGAAGCCGAGGTAGTCAAAGGATACCGGGACCTGGTAGCGGGACGGCTTGGTGGTCAGAGAGCAGAGCTTCAGGGAAGCCGGCTTTTTCTTCCTCAAGTAGTCCAGCAGGAAGGTGATTGTCCTGCCGGTATCCACGATGTCCTCGATGACTAGGACGTCTCTGCCTTTCAGGGGTTCTTTGAGACCCTGGACTACCTTGACCTTTCCTGAGCTTTTCGTGCCCGAGCCATAGCTGGAGAGCCGGATTAAAGCGATTTCCACGGGCAAGTCCAGGTGGCGGATGAGGTCAGCCATAAATACGAACGAGCCCTTGAGGACGCCGATAAGTAAGGGCTGCTTGCCGCGGTAGTCCTTGCTTATCTCACTGGCGAGTCTAGCCACGGTGTTGGCTATCTCTTCTCGGCTGATAAGCACCCGGAGCCGGTAATCTTTACTTTGCATTCTGTTTACCGCTTGAATCTCCCCCAGCTTTGTGCTACATTAGGTGCGGGGCTGTAGCTCAATTCGGGAGAGCGCCTCAATGGCATTGAGGAGGTAGTGGGTTCGAATCCCATCAGCTCCACGTTTATTTCAGGGTTAATGCTCATTAAACTCAACCCCAGCTGGCTAACTCTTGTTTTCCCGGGGAGCCGGTGTTTTCTCAAGCTGCTCCTCGCCGGTCTGGCGGAAGACGAAATACCATACTGCTGTTCCCATGCCGGCTACTGCCACTACTATAATGGTGATGAAGAGGGGGCGGAATTCGGGAGCGAAGAGAAATGCTATTCCCCCCCCTAGAGCTCCCAGAGCCAGGAAGATTGCCTCCCAGATTATCAGCTGGATGAGCACGCCGGTAATGAAGCGGCGGAACTGGATGTGAGATGCTCCGTAGGTGATGGAGGCGAGAATTCCGAGTCCGGGGATAAGTCGCGCCATGATTATGTTTGGCAGCGCCATCCGGGTCAGCCTTTGCTTCGTTTTTTCCAGCCGCTCCCTGGTAAACCGGATACGCCGGCCGAATTTATCTATGAGCTTGTCTCCCAGGGAATGGGAAAGCCAGTAGGTTGATGTGGAGCCGCAGAGGCGTCCCGTCGGCGCCAGAATCAAGAACGGCGCCAGGCTGGCAATGCTACATGCCTCATGGACAATTTTAAATCCGGCAAAAACCAGGAGACCTTCTATAATGGGGAAGGTAGGCATACCCATCTCGGTAATCATGGCGAGCAAAAATATAATCACCAGCCACAGTATGCTCCCCGCAGTTATCGTCCCCAGTATTTGCATTATGCTCTGCCACATAGCTGCAACCCCGAAGCTTCTCTGCCCGACCCTCCTTAATTATCAGTTTAGCTCACCTATAGGTGATAGTAAAGTGTCTATCTCGCCGGGAAATATTACAGGTATGCTGCCGGCTTCAGCGGGGAGTTACTTTTCTCCTGGGGAAAGGTATAATAGTGTTTCGGTTAGGAAATGTCCGCGGAGCGTATTTTTATCGGTGTAGCCTGGCCTTACGCCAATGGTCCCTTGCACCTGGGGCATGTTGCCGGAGCTTACCTCCCGGCGGATATTTTCGCCCGCTATCATCGCCTTAAAGGCAATGATGTGCTGATGGTCTCGGGCAGCGACCAGCATGGAGCGCCTATTTTAATCCGTGCCGAGCGGGAGTCCCTGAAACCGGAGGAATTAGCGGCAAAGTATCACCGGCAGTTCCTCGATTGCTGGCGGAAACTGGGCATTACCTTTGATTTATTTACCACCACCGGCACTCAAAATCATGCCCAGGTCACTCACGATATTTTTCTAACCTTGCTTGACCGGGGCTATCTTTATAAGGACGAGGTGCCCCAGGCTTACTGCCCCAACTGTCAGCGCTTTCTTCCCGACCGCTATATCAGGGCGGTATGCCCTTATTGCGGCTTTGCTGAAGCCCGGGGCGATGAGTGCGACCAGTGCGGTCGACCCTTAAATGTCTCGGAGCTCAAGGAGCTGCATTGTGCCCTCTGCGGCGCTACGCCGCGATTTGAAAACTCGGAGCATTTCTTTTTGCGCCTCAGTCGCTTCCAGGAGCAGTTGAAGGAGTGGGTGAGTGCTCAATCTCACTGGCGGCGAAATGTATCGGGCACCACCTGGAAATTTTTGAACGAGGGGTTAAAAGACCGGGCGATAACTCGGGATATAAGCTGGGGGGTGTCCGTGCCCCAGCAGGGATTCGAGAATAAGCGAATCTATGTCTGGTTTGAGGCGGTTATTGGCTATCTATCGGCCAGCAAGGAATGGGCCAAGGCGCATAACGATGAGCAGGGTTGGAGGAGGTTCTGGGAAGGAGATGCCCGGAGTTTTTACTTCGTGGGCAAGGACAATATATTTTTCCATACCCTTGTCTGGCCGGCGATGCTGATGGGCTATGGGGGGTTGAACCTGCCCTACGATGTCCCGGCTAACGAATTTTTGACCATTGAGGGCCGGAGGCTTTCCACCAGCCGTAACTGGGCGGTCTGGCTCCCCGATTATCTGGAGCGGTATGACCCTGACCCCTTGCGCTACGCCCTGGCGGCAAATATGCCCGAGACCGGGGATAGCGATTTCATGTGGCGGGAATTCATCCGCCGTAACAACAATGAGCTGGTAGCCACCTACGGTAATTTAGTCCACCGTGTCCTTAGTTTTGCTTATCGCAATTTTGAGGGAATGGTGCCCTCGCCAGGCGCTCTTGACCCCCGGAGCAAGGAGTTGCTTCACAATGCGGAGCGCCTGCTGGACAAAGTGGACCGGGCGTTTTATCGCTGTAGCTTCAAAGAGGCGGTTAGAGAAGCTATGCTTCTGGCTCAAGAGACCAACCGCTATCTTGATGAGCAGTCTCCCTGGAAGACAATCAAGGAAGACCGTCAAGCCTCCGCCAGGGCTGTTTTTACCGCTTTAGCCAGCCTCTCAGCCTTGAAAACTGCCCTTTATCCCGTCCTCCCCTTCAGCTCGGTGAAGCTTCACTCCCTCCTCGGTTTTGACCGCAGCCTTGTTGATGAAGGCTGGAGATTTCAGATACCCGCGGCGGGGCAGAAGCTCGGCAAGCCCCAGCATTTATTTGTCAAGCTGGATGAGGCTCTTGCCGAGCAGGAAAGTGCTCGGCTTGGTCTGGCGTATGAAGGGTGAAGAGGGATGGAAATTGATGCTATTTATGCGCCTATCCAGGAAGAGCTGCGAAAGGTAGAGCAGCGTTTAGCCGTTGTTGCCGATGTTGATATACCCGTCCTCCAGAGGCTGCTGGGCTATGTGGTAAAAAGCGGCGGCAAGAGAATTCGCCCTGCCCTTACCCTGTTCAGCGGGAAGTTTTATAACGACGATTTGGAGCTTTTGCTTCCTGTGGCGACAGCGGTGGAGCTGCTCCACACCGCTACCCTGGTCCACGATGATGTTATTGATAGCTCGGTGGAACGGCGGGGTAAGATGACAATTAACAAGCTGTGGGGCGATGCCCCGGCGATACTGGTCGGGGATTATCTGCTGGCTAAATGTGCTGAGCTGGCTACCGAGACGGAGCATATTGAGGTTGTAAAGCTGCTCGCTCGCACGGCGATGACCATTTCCGCGGGAGAGTTACAGCAAGAGGACCTTTCTGGTGATAGGAGGCAGGGTAAGGCTGATTATTACCGCTGGATTGCTGCTAAAACAGCGTCTCTTTTTTCCGCAGCGGCTGAATCGGGAGCGGTCCTGGCAGGCTCCCCTGACGAAGCGGTTAGCGCCTTAAGGGATTATGGCTACAATCTGGGTATGGCTTTCCAGGTCGTGGACGATATACTGGACTTTATCGGTGATGAGGCGGAGCTGGGTAAGCCGCTGGGCTCGGATTTAAGCCAGGGGGTATTGACTTTGCCCACCATAGTCTTCCTGGAGCATTATCCCGATGACGGTGTAATCACCAGAGCGCTGGGAAGCAGCGCTGCTGGAGATATCGGACTGGCGCGGGATAAAATTTGCCACTCAACGGTTATCCCCGAGTGTTTTGATATTGCTGCTGATTTCTCCCTCCAGGCCTGCCGGGCACTGGAAATTCTGCCCGATAAGTCTCTTTGCTCCTCCCTGGCTGATTTAGCCCGTTATGTTGTCCAGCGCAAAAGGTGAAAAATTAGCTGGCAGCGGGCTTTGCCGCCAGCCCTTCAAATAGCTTATTAAGGTCGCTTTCCTCCAGGGTTTCCTGCTCAATGAGGAGGGTTGCCATTTCCTTCAGCTTTGTCTTGTGTGTGGTCAGGATTTTCCTGGCGGTGTGGTAAGAGCGCTGAATAAAGCGGCGCACTTCTTCATCTATCTGCTGGGCTGCCTTGTCGCTGTACTCTCTTTGCTCGCTAATCTCGCGTCCCAGGAAAACAAGCTCGTGCCTTTCTCCGAAGGTTTGTGGTCCCAGCTTGGTGCTCATCCCGTATTCGGTAACCATCTTGCGTGCCAGCTTGGTTGCCTGTGCCAGGTCGTTTTGCGCTCCGGTGCTTATCTCGCCGAGGGCAATTTCCTCAGCGGTCCGTCCCCCGAGGCTGACCGCCAGCCTGTCCTCGAGTTGAGGCTTGGTCCACAGGTAGTGCTCCTCAGTGGGTAAGAAGCGTGTCCAGCCTCCCATTACCCCGCGGGCGATGATGGAGACCTTGTGCACCGGGTCGGCATTGGGCAGCATCCGGGCTACCAGGGCGTGTCCGCTTTCGTGATAGGCAATAGCTTTCCTTTCCTTTTGAGTCATCACCCGGGTTTTCCTTTCGGGGCCGGCGAGGAACCTGTCGGTAGCGTCCTCAAGCTCCTTCATGCTGACATTTTTACGGTTGCGTCGGGTAGCCAGGATAGCAGCTTCATTAAGCAGATTGGCTAAATCCGCGCCGCTGAAGCCCGGCGTTTGCTTGGCGATTACCTCCAGGTTGATTTCTGGTGACAGCACCTTGCCCCTGGCATGCACTTCCAGTATGGCTTTGCGCCCTTTTATATCCGGCGAATCAATAACGATATGGCGGTCAAAGCGTCCCGGTCGCAGCAGGGCAGGGTCAAGGATGTCAGGACGGTTTGTGGCAGCCATGACGATAACATTGGTAATGGTATCAAAGCCGTCCATCTCAGCAAGGATTTGATTCAATGTTTGCTCCCGTTCATCGTGTCCCCCGCCCAGTCCAGCGCCGCGGTGGCGTCCCACGGCGTCAATCTCGTCCACAAAGATAAGGCTGGGCGTGGTGCGCTTTGCCTGTTCAAAGAGGTCTCTAACCCGTGCCGCCCCGACGCCAACGAACATCTCCACAAATTCGCTGCCGCTGATGGAGTAGAACGGCGTTTTTGCCTCCCCGGCTATGGCTCTGGCGAGCAAGGTCTTGCCCGTTCCCGGCGGACCTACGAGGAGAACGCCCCGGGGTATTCGGGCGCCCAGGGCATGGAATTTCTGGGGCGCCTTGAGAAACTCCACTACCTCCTCGACCTCCTCTTTCGCCTCGTCAATCCCGGCGACATCAGCGAAGGTCACCTTGGGGTTGGCGGGAGAGTTTAATCGGGCGCGGCTCTTGCTGAAGTTAAATGCCTGCATGCTTGCTCCCCGGGCGGAGCGGAAAAAGAAGTAAAATAGCACTCCCAGTAACGTCATGGGCAGTATTACCTGGAGCAATATTATTCCCCAGTTAGTGCCGCTTGGCTTGACATCAATAGGAACCTTCACTCCTGCTGCGGCAAGATACTCCGATAGCTCAATAGTGCTGCCCTGAAAGGCAGTGGTATATACTGCCCTCTCCTCTTTAAGGCCCACGAGGGTATCCCCGTTCTGCCTGATGGTATCAATGGCTTTCCCGGCTATTTCTCCCTTGGCGATGCTTATGAATGTCGGTAAATCCACCTCTTCCGGACCCTGGTGCATCTTCGGGATGAGAACAACCATGAGGCCGATTATCACCACCAGAAGCAGTATGTAGAAAAAACCGCTTTGCCACCATTTAGTTTTCATAATCTTAATTCCACCTTTATTATATCAGCTATGTTATAAATGTAAAATCAAAAATCAAAAAGCAAAATGACAGAGAAAAAAGGAAAAAAGCAGTCAGCGGTCAGTATAAAGCTGAGGGCTGCTAGATTGTCATTGCGAGCCCGTTGGCTAACGGGCGAAGCAATCTCACCAAAAGTCCCCTCTCCCTTGATGGGAGAGGGCCAGGGTGAGGGTGATACAACTTTTTTAGCATTCTCCGAACCTTTAAAAGATATAATCTATTAGTTGCTGACGGCTGTTTATGAAAAAACGTATTACTTTAATTCTAATCCCTCTCCTTCTCCTCATCATCGCCCTATTGGGCGGTTTCGCCCTGGTGTGGCGTTTGTTCA
>CAYHBC010000054.1:0-8054 GCA_964354775.1 uncultured Dehalococcoidales bacterium | reverse complement strand
AGAAAAGGAGGTCAGAAGATGGAAAGGACAAAGTTCACCCTGGATGAGAAGGATTTACCTACCAAATGGTATAACATCCAGGCGGATTTGCCCAAGCCCTTACCCCCGGTCCTCCACCCGGGTACGGGAAAGCCGGTCGGTCCTGCCGATTTAGCGCCCCTGTTCCCCATGGAGCTAATCAAGCAGGAGGTGAGCACCGAGCGGTGGATTGAGATACCCGACGAGGTGCTTGATATATACCGGCTGTGGAGACCGACACCGCTGTTCCGGGCACACCGGCTGGAGAAGGCTCTGGACACGCCGGCAAAGATTTTCTACAAATACGAAGGGGGAAGCCCTCCCGGCAGCCACAAGCCCAACACCGCCGTAGCCCAGGTATATTACAACAAGAAGGAAGGCATCAAGCGCATAACCACCGAGACCGGTGCCGGACAATGGGGCAGCGCCCTGGCCTTCGCCGGCGCCTGCTTCGGCATGGAGATTAAGGTCTACATGGTCGCCATCAGCTATAACCAGAAGCCTTACCGCAGGATAATGATGGAGACCTGGGGGGCTAAGTGCGTGCCCAGTCCCAGCCCTGATACCCAGGTAGGACGGGATATGCTGGCAAAATGGCCCGACTGTCCCGGCAGCCTGGGGCTGGCCATCAGCGAGGCGGTGGAGGACTGCGTCACGCACCCTAATACTCACTACTCCCTGGGCAGCGTGCTCAACCATGTCCTGCTCCACCAGACCATAAACGGGCTGGAGGCGAAGAAGCTGATGGAGAAGGCCGGCGCCTACCCCGACATCATTGTCGGCTGCATCGGCGGCGGCTCGAACTTCGCCGGGCTGTTCCTGCCCTTCGTCAAGGACAAAATTGACGGGAAAAAACCCCACCTGCGCATCATCAATGTCGAGCCTACGGCTGCTCCCAGCATTACCAAGGGAGTATACGCCTATGACTTTGGCGATTCCGCCAAGCTCACTCCCCTGATTAAGATGTATACCCTGGGACACAGCTTTATGCCACCCCCGATTCATGCCGGCGGACTGCGCTATCACGGGATGGCGCCCATAATCTGCCATCTCCACCAGCTTGGTCTTGTTGAAGCTCAGGCGGAGCACCAGATTGCGACCTTCAAAGCCGGGGTGACCTTCGCCCGCGCCGAGGGCATCATCAGCGCGCCGGAGACGAACCACTGTATCAAGGTGGCAATCGACGAAGCCCTGAAATGCCGCGAGTCCGGCGAGTCAAAAACCATCCTCATCGCCCACAGCGGACACGGACACGTTGATATGGGAGCCTATGAGGCTTATCTCTCCGGCAAGCTGCAGGACTATGCTTATCCCGAAGAAAAGGTGAAGGAGGCGCTGGCGGAGCTGCCCAAGGTAGGCTAAGCTACCTTCCGCATGCTCTCATATTCCGCGGCTATCCCTTCCCGCGCTAGCTCCTTTATACCCCGCTCCCGGAGCTTAGCCTTTTCCACCTCTCCCGCGGCGGTCAGGGGAAACTCGTGGTCCGCCACGAATTTCACATACCGCGGCACCTTATACCTCGCTATCCCCTTCTTGCAAAAATCAATTATTTCCCGCTCGGTGCAGCTTTCCCCTCCCTTGAGCTCGACATAAGCCAGACCTATCTCCCCCAGCCGGGCATCGGGCACACCGACGACAGAGACCTGCTTTACCCTGGGATAGCGGCGGATATAGTCCTCCACCTCCCGGGGGGCGACATTCTCCCCGGCAAGGATATAAATTTCCTTGACCCTGCCGGTAAGCTCAATATAGCCATCGTCGTGGATAATTCCCCGGTCGCCGCTGCGCATCCACCCTTCCTTAAACATCCGGGCATTTGCCTCGGGAGAGTTATAGTAGCCCGGGATGATTGTTGCCCCGCGGCAGGCAAGCTCCCCTTCCTCCCCCTGAGGGACATCCCTGCCGCTCTGGGGGTCAATCACCTTATACTCGCAAAAGGAGCCATGAAACTCAGGCAAGGAGGCAGCCCCACCCAGCTTGACCCGACCAATCCGATGCGCCAGGATATCTATGGAGGCGTCAGGGGCGGAGTAGCACGTTCCCCCATGAGTCTCGGTCTGACCATAACCGGTGGTCAGCTCAATGAGACCAAGCTCCGCCACGGTCTTCTCCCACAAAGGGACTGGCGCCGGGGCGCCCGCCACCACCACTCCCTTGAGGCTGCTCAGGTCATATTTCTCCCGGTCAGGGTGGTAGAGCAAGCCGAGCATCATCGTGGGCACGCACATCATATCGTAAGCCCTTCCCTTTTCAATCAGCTCGTAAGCCTCGGGCAGGGCGAAGGAGGGCTGCAGCACCAGGGCTCCGCCGACATCCATGCCGGCAATCAGGGCTTCGGCATAGCTAAAGACATGGTTTAGCGGCGCCGGGGTGAAGATGCGCCTCCCGTCCTGGCTCGGTCGCGAGTAGACATGCCCGTAGCCGGCGCGCAGGAAGCCATCGTGCCACAGGGGAGAAGCCAGGGGACGCCCCAGGGACGACGAGGAATAGAGGAGCTCGCAGACTTCATCGGGGTGGCGAGAGGCAGCCTGAGCCTGCTCCAGCTTCCGCTGAGGGACCGCTTTTCCCTCTTCCACCAGGGAATAAAAATCTACCGTTACGGGATATCTCTCCCCCGCTTGAGAAAGGGTTACCACATAGCGGAGCAAGGGAAATTCCGGCGACTTTAGCGCCTTCCCACCCTTTACCCGGCTCAACTCGGGGCAAAGCTCCTTCAGCCGCTCAATGTAATCTATCCTGGGGAAATAGTCCATCGTCACCAGGCAGGCAACGCCGGCGTGCTTTAAGAAATACCTTATCTCTTCAACGCCGGAGCGGATATGAATGCCCACGGCGACGGCGCCGATTTTGGCTAAAGCGAACCTCAGGAAAAGGGCTTCGGGATAGTTAGCCAGGATATAGGCAACATGCTCCCCCCTCTTAATGCCCAGCTTAAGCAGTCCCAGGGCAAGATTGTTCACCAGTTCCTGCGTCTCTTTATAGCTGTAACTCTTCTGGAGGGTGAAGATGAGCTCTCTTTCGCCAAACTCCGCAACTCTCTCGTCAAACCAGTCGCCGAGCGTCTGCTTCCTCCAGGGTGAAAACCGCTCCTCCGCCGCCCTCCGTCTCTCGGCAACCTCCTCCCTGGTCAACATTAGCCGCTCAAAAGGCATCTCCTTCTCCTCCCTGAATTTAAATGCCCAGGATTGTAATACCGCACCTCATTAAATACAACACCACTCTGCCGGACCGGCTATAAAGCCACCGACATATCCTCATATCCCAGGCTTATATCGCCCCCCAGCTCCCCGGCGAGCCGGGCTACTTCCTCTCCAACCTCCCGCTCATAGGAAAGAGCGAGATGAATAACGATAACCCGGGGCAGGTAACCCTTGAGCTGCTTGAACTGCACCAGCTCCTCTTTCAGCAGTTGCGGGGAAAGGTGACCGGCTTTTCCGGCACGCCCGGTCATCGAGTCGGGGAGAAAAGATTCGCAGATAAGCAGGTCGGGGGAAATGTGCTGCCAGCAGTCAGCCAGCCCGGGACCGGTATCGCTGGTATAAAACAATTTTCCGCCCCCGGGGGAGGCAATATGATAACCCACGGTGGGAACGCTGTGCTTTACCGGCAATGCCCTGACCTGGTATCCTTCGATATTCTCCTCCCTGTAGGGCTCAATAGCTTCAAACTGGAGGGTGGCTTTTTCTTTAGAGGGATATTCCTGAAGATTAGCGTAGATTTTGCCATCAAGGAGGCAGGAGATAACCCTATCCCGTGTTTCTTTAAGGGCATAGACTTTAACCTGCCCCTCCCATAAAGCAGCGTTGAAGCCCAGGGTGACCAGGTCACGGCTATGGTCAAAATGATGATGGCTGAGGAGGACCGCCCTGATTTTTTCCTGCTCGGCTAAGGTGAGAGAGGCGGTGAGACCGCCAGCGTCCAGGGCTAAAATACCATCAACCACGAGCGAAGTCAGCCGCACCCCTTTAGCTTCATTGCCATGGGCGCCCAGGATTCGCAGGTTCACTGTTCTGCTTCAGGTGGTAACTGCAGTCTTCTGAGGACTTACAATCTCGGTGGCAGCATTATAGAACCGCTGCCATTCGCTTAATTCCTCGGTCAGAATTTGACGCCCCTTCTCGGTTAACTTGTAGCATCGCCGCTTTTGCTTCTGGGTAACCTGCTGCCAGGTGCTCAATACCAGCCCCTGCCGCTCCAGACGGCGCAGCGCCGAATAAATGGTGCTTCCGCTGAACTCAAAGTAGCCCTGACTTCTCCTATTCAGCTCCGCGATAAGTCGATAGCCGTGTAACGGCAGCTCGCTGATAACAAAAAGCAACATCGGCTCGATAATTCCTTTTAGTAGCTGCTGCACATAGGTTTGAACCATGGCATATTTAGTTTATCACTTATTGTCAAATAAGTCACTACACCCCCAAAACTTGCCTTAATTGAGCCCGTGGTAATAGAATTAACCCACCGTGATGGGCAGGCTCAAATACATCGTCCTTTTCCTGGCGCTGGTGGCGCTGGTCCTGCCGGGCATAAGCGGGTGCACCCCCGAGGAAACGACCCCGCCGCCACCTTCCAACAACACCTCGCTCCCCGCGGTTGCGCCGGGCTGGACTTTCCCCCAGGCAGGCAATCAGTCCAACCTTTCCCTGCCGACCTTCGCCGCGGTAGTTGACAGGGTGAAACCGGCGGTGGTGGCGGTGACCACGGACATTGCTAAAGGCTCGGGATTTCTGATTGACGGCAACAAGGGCTATATCGCCACCAACGACCATGTAGTCCAGGGTGCTCAGGAGATAAAGGTCACCCTGGACAACGGCGAAACATATTCCGCGGCAGTCGTGGGGCAGGACATCCTGACCGACCTGGCGGTAATCAAGATTAACGCCACGGATTTAGCCCATATCCCTCTGGGCAACTCTTCTTCGCTGGCGGTGGGAGAATGGGTGCTGGCTATCGGCAACGCCTTCGGCATGGGACTTAGGGTGACCGAGGGAATTATAAGCGGACTGAATGTCACCATAACCCTGTCATCGGGGGAAAAGCTGTATAACTTAATTGAGACCACCGCAGCCATCAACCCCGGCAACAGCGGCGGACCGCTGGTAAATATGCAGGGAGAGGTGGTCGGCATTACCAGCGCCAAAATCCTCGGCGCCGAGAATATGGGCTACGCCATAAGCAGCAACGACGCCCTGCCAATCATTGAAGACCTCATCCACCAGGGCTATATAATCCGTCCCTGGCTGGGAGTGTATATTCAGAGCCTGGACTGGGTTACCGCCTGGCTCAACAATCTCCCCGTTGAGGAAGGAGCGCTGCTCACTGGAGTGGCTTCGGGCAGCCCCGCGGAAGCCGCCGGACTGAAGAGCGGCGATGTGATTATCAAGTTTCACAACACCGACATAAAGACTGCCCAGGCATTGCAGGAAGCCATCCTGGAATGCTCCATCGGAGAGAGGGTAGAGATAACCTTCGTGAGGGGAAGGAGCACCATAACGACTTACGCCGTGCTCAGGGAGACCCCTCCCCCGGGAGGCTAAACCTTCAAGCGGGCTAGAGCCTTGACCGCTTTTTTGCTTTTGATAAAATAAAATGCAGGAAATGAAACAGAAGGTTTGGGGAATCGGGCTGGTATTGGTATTGATTGGGGCAATGGCTGGGGGGCTGCCAGCTCCGGTGAAGGAAGCGCAGGCTTCGCCGGGGACTATCTGGGTTCCTGATAACTATTCCACCATTCAGGCAGCGGTGAATAACGCCAGCGAGGGAGACACCATCATCGTCAGGGACGGAACTTATAATGAGAACGTGGATGTGGGCAAGCGATTGACCATTCAGTCGGAGAACGGCACGGCGAACTGCATCGTGAACGCCTCAAATTCCAGCGACCATGTGTTTTATGTAACCGCCAGCTATGTAAACATCACCGGGCTCACGGTGCAAGGGACGACTGGAGGCGACATTGCCGGGATACGTCTCAACGCAACGAGCTACTGCAACATCTCCGGCAACAATGTAACGAATAACTCCTACGGCATCCTCCTGTGGTATTCAGACAACAACAACCTCACCGGCAACGATGCCTGGAACAACACCAACTACGGCATCTTCCTGTATTCTTCGAACAACAACAACCTCACCGACAACAATGCCTGGAAAAACGCCTGGGGCATCTGCCTGGGAAATTCGGTCAACAACAACCTCACCAACAACACCGCCTGGAACAACAGCAACTACGGCATCTGGCTGGAATCTTCCAGCAACAACAATACCCTCACCGGCAACACCGCCTGGAACAACAACTACGGCATCCACCTGTATTCTTCCAGCAACAACAACCTCACCGACAACGATGCCTGGAATAACACCAACGCCGGCATCCTCCTGTGGTATTCAGACAACGACAACCTCACCGGCAACGATGCCTGGAACAACACCAACTACGGCATCTTCCTGTATTCTTCCAGCAACAACAACACCCTCACCAGCAACACTGCCTCGAACAACTCCAACTACGGCATCCACCTGTATTCTTCCAGCAACAACAACCTCACCAATAACACCGCCTCGAACAACACCAACTACGGCATCCACCTGTATTCTTCCAGCAACAACACCGTCACCAGCAACAACGCCTGGAACAACACCTACCACGGCATCTACCTGTATTCTTCCAGCAACAACACCGTCACCAGCAACAACGCCTCGAACAACACCTACCACGGCATCTACCTGTATAGTTTGAGCAACGGCAACAACCTCACCAGCAACAATGCCTCGAACAACGGCTACCACGGCGTCTACCTGTCTTATTCCAGTAACAACAACCTCACCAGTAACGCCGCCTGGAACAACGACGACTACGGCATCGAGCTGTATTCTTCGAGCAACAACACCCTCACCAGCAACAACGCCTACAACAACACCTGCGGCATATACCTGTATTCTTCCAGCAGCAACAACAACCTCACCAGCAACACCGCCTACAACAACACCTGCGGCATCTACCTGAATTCTTCCAGCAACAACACTCTCACCGGCAACACCGCTTCGAACAACGACTACTACGGCATCTGGCTGAACTCTTCCAGCAGCAACAACCTCACCAGCAACACCGCCTGGAACAATGACTACTACGGCATCTTGCTGGATTCTTCCAGCAACAACAATACCATCACCAGCAACAACGCCTCGAGCAACGACTGCGGCATCTACCTGAATTCTTCCAGCAGCAGCAACCTCACCAATAACACCGCTTCGAACAACAACGGCGGCATCGTGCTGTATTCTTCCAGCAGCAACAACTTCACCGGCAACTCCGCCTCGAACAACGACATAGACGGCATCTACCTGTATTCTTCCAGCAACAACACCCTCACCGGCAACAACGCCTCGAACAACGACGACTACGGCATCGAGCTGGAGTCTTCCAACAACAACACCATCTACAACAACTACTTCAACAACACCAACAATGCTGGGGATGACGGAAATAACATCTGGAACACCACCAAGACGGCAGGGACCAACATCATCGGCGGTCCTTATCTCGGTGGCAACTACTGGTCGGACTATGCCGGCAGTGATACGAGTCATGATGGCTTGGGGGATACTTTAGTTCCCTACAACTCTACCGGGAATATAACCAATGGCGGGGATTATTTGCCCTTAGTTCCGGTAATTTATGCCACCATAGAAGGGACGGTATATGAGGCAAATGCCAGCGTGCTCGCCGGCGCCGATGTCATCCTTCTATGCGGTGTCTCCGAGGTAGCCAACACCACCAGCAATGCCAGCGGCTATTACAACTTCACGGTTGACGCCACCTGCAATTACACCGTCAATGTCACCAAGAGCGGGTTCTTCTCCCCCGCTGAGAAGCAGGCTAACATCACCGCTTCGGGGCAGAACATTACTGTTGATTTTAAGGGTATGGACGCCCCCTACCGCACCGCCCCCGACGGCTACTATTGCATAAAGTGCTCCAACCTGTGGCTCTACGGGGGTTGGTATCCCGCGGGGTTCGCCCTTGATGCCACCAGGGT
>CAYHBC010000053.1:2719-8103 GCA_964354775.1 uncultured Dehalococcoidales bacterium | reverse complement strand
GACAGAGCAAAATTTAAAGGTATCTTTGCATTTTGAGTTGTTCCGTTGGCTAACGGATTGATTTTTAATATTTGATTTTTGATATGGGTTCGCCGCTGGAATTATCGCCACACCTGGGGTAAAATATCACCGGCAATGTGTTTAGCAGTCCCAGTTAGAGTCGTCTCCATAGAGGGCGACGACGCCGAGACCGAGATAGGGGGGGTGAGACGCCGCGCCAGCATCGCCCTTACCCCCGAGGTAAAGGTGGGAGACTATGTCCTGCTCCACACCGGGTACGCCATAGGCATTGTCGACGAAGCCGAAGCCAGGGAGACCCTGAAGCTGCTGGAAGAGATAGCAAGCCTAAGTGAAGTTCGTTGATGAGTATCAAAATAGCGAGCTGGCGGGAAAGCTAGCACAGCGCATCGCTACCCACGCCACGGGGCAAATCAGGCTAATGGAGTTCTGTGGTGGGCACACCCATGCCATAATGAGATACGGGATTCGCCAGCTTGTTCCCCCAACGGTGGAAATGAGGTCGGGACCGGGCTGCCCGGTGTGCGTTACCGCTACCGGCGACATAGATAAGGCTATTGCCCTGGCTCGCCTGCCCGGCGTTATCATCACCACCTTCGGAGACATAGTGAGGGTTCCCGGCAGCTACTCCAGCTTACAGCGGGCAAAGGCTGAAGGAGGAGACATCCGAATCGTCTACTCCGCCCGGGATGCCCTGGAAATAGCCCAGGCTAACCCGGGGAAGTCGGTCATCTTCATCGGCATCGGTTTTGAGACTACCGCGCCCACCATAGCCGCCGCCATCATCAAGGCAAAAAAGGAGGGGCTCGAAAACTTCTACGTCCTTTCCCTGCTCAAGCTGACTCCGCCGGCGATAAGGGCACTGCTGGAACGGGGCGAGGTCAAGCTGGACGGCATCATCGGCCCGGGGCATGTCTGCGTTATAACCGGCTCCCGTCCCTACGAGTTCATCTCCCGGGACTACAAAATCGGCTGTGTTATCTCCGGCTTCGAGCCCCTGGATATTTTGCTGAGCATCGATAAGCTCGTGGAGCAGGCGGAAAGCGGCAAGCCGAAAGTGGAGATAGCCTACCGCCGCGGAGTAAAGCCAGAGGGGAACGAAAAAGCGCTGGAGCTCATCGAGAAGGTCTTTGAGCGCGACAGCGCTACCTGGCGGGGAATCGGAAACGTGCCTCAAAGCGGCTTGAAGGTCAAGGGGGAATACCTCCATTTTGACGCCGACAGGGCTTTCCCGGTGACTCCCCACCCCACCAGGGAACATAAAGGGTGCCGCTGTGGGGATATACTTCGCGGCGTCGCCCTGCCCTTAGAATGCCGGCTCTTCGGCAAGGTCTGCACCCCCGAAAAGCCTGTGGGTCCCTGCATGGTCTCCAGTGAAGGACCCTGCGCCGCCTACTATCAGCATGGAGCAGTCGATGAATGAGGCTATTCTTTTAGCTCACGGCAGCGGCGGCAAGCTAAGCCATGACCTGGTGGAGAAAAAATTTCTTCCCCTGCTGACTAACCCGATGCTCGCCAGGCTGGATGACTCGGCTATTTTTGAAGCCTCAGGACGCCTTGCCTTCACCACCGATAGCTATGTAGTCCAGCCTATCTTCTTCCCCGGCGGAGATATCGGCAAGCTGGCGGTCTGCGGGACAGTCAACGACCTGTCCATGAACGGCGCCCGACCGCTGTATCTGAGCCTGTCGGCAATCATTGAGGAAGGCTTCTCCATAGCCGAGCTTGAACGCATCGTCCGCTCAATAAAAGCCGCCGCCGAGGAAGCCGAGGTAAGTATAATCACCGGGGATACCAAGGTGGTAAATAAAGGGCAGGCAGATAAGCTGTTTATCAATACCTCGGGCATCGGCATTATTCCCCCAGGAATTGATATTTCCGGAGCGAATGCCCGGGCTGGCGACAGAGTCATCCTGAGCGGCACTATCGGCGACCACGGCATAGCGATAATGAGCCAGCGTGAAGGACTCCGGTTCGAGACGACTCTAAAAAGCGATTGCGCCTCACTGAACAAGCTGGTGGCTCAAATGCTGGAGGTCTCCCCGGATATTCACTGCCTCCGCGACCCCACCAGGGGCGGGCTGGCGACCACGCTGAACGAGTTTGCCCGCCAGTCCCGTGTGGGCATCACAGTAGAGGAGAATAAGCTCCCGGTGGCGGAAGGAGTCCGGGCAGCCTGCGAGCTCCTGGGACTCGACCCCATCTATGTGGCTAACGAAGGCAAGCTGGTAGCCGTGGTGGCCCCCGGCGACGCCGCTAAAATACTGGCTAAGATGAAACAAAACAAGCACGGCAAAAACGCCGCCATCATCGGCGAGGTGACCAAAGAGCATCCCGGCAGGGTAACGATGAAGACAAAACTGGGTCCTTCCCGGGTTATTGATATGCTCTCCGGAGAACTGTTACCCCGGATATGCTAGAGGGGATTTTCCTCTATCCCTGACTTTCCCTCATTTCAAAGATGTTCCGCTCCAGCTCGACGGCTTCCGGGGGAAGGTTTTGGGGGTTGCCGAGGAGGGAGGACAATATGAATATCTTTGCCACCCTCTCCACCAGCCCGGCATTTCCCAGGGCGCTCTCCAGGTCTTTCCCGCAACATAACGGACCGTGATTTGCCAGGAGGACGGCGTTTTTCTTTCCCAGGGCTCTTACGGCGTTCCGGGCTAGCTCTTCGCTCCCTGGCATGCCATACTCCGCCACCCCGATTCCGCCGCCAAGCAGAAGCACCATCTCGTCCAGAAAAGGTGGAATCGCCCTACGCACCGACGCTATCGCGCTGGCATACACCGAGTGGGTATGGACTACCGCCCCAACATCCCCGCGGGCTTTATAGACCCCGATATGCATCCCTGCTTCCGTGGACGGCTTTCGCTCCCCTTCAAGAACATTCCGTTCAAAGTCCAGCGTCACAATATCATCAACTCCAATCAGGTCATATCCCATCTGGCTGGGAGTAATTACCATCCGCTCCTCGCCGGGAACTCTAACACTGATGTTCCCCGCGGTGCCGGTAACCAGACCCTGAGCAAGCATTCTCCTGCCGGCTTCGGCTACCTCCGCCTTCAGCTTGTTGACCTCTGCCCTGTTCATATTTTGTATTATAGCAAAACTTTCTACCTTTACCAGACGCCGCTTTAAATGTTAAACTCTGGTAATAAATGAAGAAGCGTGTTTTTACGGGATTTCGCCCCACCGGCAAGCAGCACATCGGCAACTACCTCGGGACTATCCAGAACTGCGTTTCGCTTCAGGAGGAGTATGACTGCGTCTACTGCGTGGTGGACATCCATGCTCTTACCACGCTGGAGAATACCGCCGCCCTCCAGGAGGACATCCATGAAATGGCGCTTGACTGGCTGGCAGCGGGCATTGACCCCCAAAAGAGCATCCTCTTCGTTCAATCTAAAGTCCCCCAGGTAATGGAGCTTCACACCCTGCTCAGCATGGTGACGCCGCTAAGCTGGCTGCTGCGTGTGCCGACATTCAAGGAAAAGGTAAAAATGCAGCCCCACAATGTCAACTACGGCCTGGTAGGCTATCCCGTGCTGATGACCGCCGATATCGCCCTTTACAAGGGAGAGGTCGTTCCCGTAGGCGAAGACCAGCTTCCTCACCTTGAGCTTGCCCGGGAAATAGTGCGCCGCTTTAATTCCCAGTTCGGCCCGGTATTCCCCGAGCCCCAGGCAAAGCTCACCTCCTTCCCGCTAATCCTGGGACTGGACGGAAAAAACAAAATGAGCAAGAGCTACGGCAACGATATTGAAATAGCCGCCTCACCCGGGCAAATCCGGGAGCGGGTGATGACCGCGGTCACCGACCCCGCCCGCCGCTACCGCAGCGACCCGGGACACCCCGCAATATGTAACATCTTCACCCTTCATAGATTTTTCACTCCCGACAAGGTGGTGGAAATCGGTCCCGATTGCCGCAGCGCCAAAATCGGCTGCGTTGAGTGCAAAGAACTGCTGGCGGAAAATATCTCGGCAAAGCTTGAGCCCTTCCGGCAAAAGAGAGCCGCTCTAGCCGCTAAACGCGGCTATGTCGCCCAGGTCCTCGCCGACGGCGCTGACCGGGCTAAAGTTATCGCCGACAAGACCCTTACCGAGGTCAAGCAAAAGATGAACCTCCTTTAGAGGAGGTGAAAAGTGAAAAGGATTTTAACCGAGTACCTATCATATCTACTGGCGGGAGCCCTGGTCGGATTAATTATGGCGGTTTCAATTACCCCGCAGGTCTATGCGGCATCTCCGGACAAGGCCATAATTGTTAAGGGTAATACTTCAAGTATGTTTCAACACGATACTGACCTGGCATACAACGAATTAAACAAGAGTAGAAACCTCAGTGCTGCTGACATTCAGTATTTAGATGGAAACACATCTTTGCCCGGCGTTGATGCTATCGCCAACAAATCAAACCTTAACCAGTCTATAACAGAGTGGGCTAAAAACCAGTGTACATCCGGAGGAAAACTAACTATTTATGTAAGCTCTCATGGTGGGGATAATGGCACATCAAATGATACAACAGATGATTATCTAAAGATTGGTCCGGACAAGGTTACCGGACAGGAGCTTAAAGCGTGGATAAACCAGCTAAAAAACTCCACTGGAGTTAATATATCAGAGGTCGTCATAGTGATTGATGCATGCCACTCTGGAAGCTTAATTGACGATTTGTCAGGACCTAACACAACAGTAATAACCGCATCTGAGCCATGCAAGGAATCATATGGGACTAATTGTTCCGGGAGTGCTTTTTCTCAACCCTTCTGGAAGAATATAACCGATAACGGCACACTAGCCCAGGCATTCGCAAATGCATCCCAATCAGTGTCTGAATACAACAAAATGCCTCCAGTAACAAACCAAACACCACTCATCGACGATAACGGAGACGGTGTAGGACACTCTGCTCCACTTCCCAACGGGAGTGATGGAAACCGAACAAAAGAACTCAAGATAGGAGTGAACGTTTCTAATAACTCCAGACCCGTTATTGGAAATAAAACACCAGACCAAGCGGTTGCTCCAGGAACTTCAATGAACCTGACTGTAACAGCTACAGACAATAAAAACGTAACCAGGGTTTACGTCCGTGTCTTTACGCCTGATTTTGATTTTTGTGACCCCTCTAATGAAACGTGTGTGTGGGACCCACCGACAATTGAATTTATGTACGTGGGTGGGGACCTATGGCAGTATAATTACACCTTTAGTACGGCGGGAGATTACTACATAATGCTACTGGCAGAAGATAACGAGTCAAGCCTCTCTTATGAAGACTGGATTGATATTACCGCTTCCAGCGGCGTCGGCGGCATCGTCGAACTTCCTCAGTTGGAGGAGCCCGGGGCTGTTACCCCT
>CAYHBC010000053.1:0-2619 GCA_964354775.1 uncultured Dehalococcoidales bacterium | reverse complement strand
GTAGTCATTTCAGCCGGGTGAAACAGCGTCATACCTTCTGGAAAATGGCGCTTTACCTTCTGGCAGCCGTGGCGATTTCTTCAGCAGTCCTAATCTCCCTCAATTCCTCCCAGCCTGCTAAAGCCGCTCTGGTGGACCATTTAAGCCTGACTTTTCCCAACCAGAGCTTCATTGACAACACCACTGAAATCCTGGAGCAGGCAGGATATACAATAGACTACTATCCTGGCGAGGAAGTTACGGTGGACTTTTACCGCGACCTCCCCAACCATCATTATGAGATAGTTATCCTGCGAGTCCACTCCGGGCGAATTAACACACCCAACGGAACACTTACCGACAACGTTGCCCTTTTCAGCGATGAGCCATACAACCCCGAGAAGTATGTTGAGGAAGAAAAGGCGGGATTGGTAGGCAGCGCTCACTATTCCTACACCAACTCAACATACTTTGCGATAACACCGAGCTTCGTTGTGTGGGGAATGGAGGGCAAGTTCGAGGACAGCACAGTGATACTAATGGGTTGCGATGGACTGAGGTCCGACACGATGGCTGAAGCCTTTCTCGATAAAGGAGCAAACGCCTTCATAAGCTGGACTGAACCCGTCTCAGCAAGCTACACCGATGCCGCCACCGAGTCCCTGCTTAAACATCTCCTCATTGAAAAACTTCCATTGAAAGAAGCTATGTCAAAGGCTATAGCCGACGTTGGCCCTGACCAAATCTACGGAAGCGAACTAAAGGTAGTAGGAAAATTAGGTTAGGCTTGCTTGATTATTGACCGGCTATCTGCGGCGAAACCTTACCCTGCTTATCGGACTCAGGGATTCCCTTTCCTCAGCAAGCTTGGCCTCCGCCACCCCTGGCTTTGCTTCCGCCGGTTTTGCTTCCGCCGGTTTTGCTTCCGCCGGTTTTGCCTCCACCGCCGCTGGCTTTGCCGCCGGTGGATTCGCCTCCAGCTTTCGCCCTCCCATTCCCTGTCCCTGGACTTTCACTGCCTCTGAAGCACACATAAAGGAGCAATAAAGTCCTTCAAAGGGAATAGCCTGAGCTTCGGTAGAATAGAAAATCCCCTTTATTTCGATGAAGCCGAGCGGAGTAGAAATGTCTCCGGGAGCAGTCTCCCTGGCAGACCCGCAGTGGTCACAGGTCCATTGAACTTTTTCTATCGTCTGGCGTCCCATCTTTCACCTCCTCAACTAAATTTTAAACCATCTTAATAAATTTTTCCATCCTTTTCAGGGCCTGGTCAATATTAGCCCGGGAGGTAGCGTAGCAGCAGCGCACAAAGCCCTCGCCGCAGCGCCCGAAGGCAGACCCGGGCACCACCGCCACCCGCTCCTCCTCAAGCAGCCTCTGGGCGAACTCCTCCGAGCTCATCCCGGTAGCCTCTATGGACGGAAAGGCGTAAAAAGCCCCTTTGGGTTCAAAGCAGGAAAGACCGATTTCATTCAGGCGCTTGACCATAAAACGCCGCCGCCGGTTGTATTCCCCGACCATCCGCTCAACATCGTCCTCGCCAGCCCTTAACGCCTCAATAGCCGCCATCTGCGACATCGTCGGGGCGCAGAGCATGGTATACTGGTGAATCTTGACCATAGCCTCGATAAGCTGGTGATGGGCGGCGATATAGCCTACCCGCCAGCCCGTCATGGCGAACGCCTTGGAAAAGCCGCCGAGCAAAATAGTCTGCTCCTGCATCCCGGGGAGGCTGGCAAAACAGGTATGCTCCACATCGTAGACCAGCCGGGCATAAATCTCGTCCGATACCACAAGGAGGTCGTATTTCCGGGCTAGCGCGGCGATTTCCAATAGCTCCTCGCGGGACATCACCGCCCCAGTGGGATTGGCGGGATAGCCAATGAAGATAGCCTTGGTGCGCCGGGTAATCAGCGGCTCAACATCCTCAGCCTGGAGAACAAAATTATTTTGCTTGGTTATGGGCGCAAAGACGGGCACGCCGCCAGCAAGGATAACGCAGGGAGGATAAGCAACATAATAGGGGTCGGGGATAATCACCTCGTCGCCGGGGTTCAGAATAGCCCTGAAGGCGAGGTCCATTCCCTCGCTGACCCCCACGGTAACCAGTATTTCCCGCTCCGGCTGGTAGCTGACCCCGTAATGACGCTCAAGGTATTCTGCCAGTTCCTGGCGCAGCTCCAGCATCCCGTAGTTTGAGGTATACATGGTGTAGCCCTTCTCCAGGGAATAGGTAGCCGCCTCCCGGATATGCCACGGGGTAACGAAGTCCGGCTCGCCCACCCCCAGGGAGATAACGCCCTCCAGGGAGGAGAGCAGGTCAAAAAACTTCCTGATTCCCGAGGGCGACAGGCTGTTCACCTTCTCGGAAATGAAGTCAGTTATAGCCTTGGTCTGAACCGGGTCCATCTTACCTGCCTAGGGGCTCAGCAGCAGCCGTTTATTTTTCTCCGTGGGCTCAAGCACCTCGCCGTCTTCCTTATACCGCTTGAGCAAAAAGTGGGTGGTGGTGCTCTGCACTTTTTCCAGCGGAGCGAGCTTTCCAGTTACAAAACTGGCGATTTCCTGCATGTTTTTGCCCTTCACCATTATCGCCAGGTCATAAGTGCCCGAGACCAGGTAGGCCGACTGCACCTGGGG
>CAYHBC010000052.1:0-8223 GCA_964354775.1 uncultured Dehalococcoidales bacterium | reverse complement strand
CAGCGTGGTCTCAATCTCCCAGGGAGATATGTTATCGCCCCTTCTACGGATGTACTCCCTCTTACTCCCCACAAAAAAGAAGAAGCCGTCCTCATCGAGGCGGACGAGGTCTCCCGTCCGCAGCCAGCCTCCCCGGCTCTTTTCTCTGCTCTCCTCGGGCATCTTATAATACTCCACCACCTGTTCTGTGGCGATGTAGGTCGGCTTGGATATCATCTCCCCGACCACATTGGGAGGACACTCGTTGTCATTCTCATCGACCACCTTGACCTCGTTCATATAGGTCAGGGCTCTCCCGAATGAGCCCACCTTTCTCGTCCAGCCGGTCTTCGTCGGTCGGTTTATCACGAAACACCCTTCCACCGCACCGTAGCCCTCAACTATCTCCACGCCAAACCTCTCCTCAAAGGCCTCCCAGATGTCCGCAGGGCAGGCGGCGCTGAAGACGAGCTTCACCGGGTTGTCCCTATCGTCAGGCTTCTCCGGCTGCTTCATCAGTATGGGGAGCATCGCCCCCAGGGCGTTAAACTCGGTGGCATTATATTTGCGGACCTCGTCCCAGAAGCGGGAAGCGCTGAACCTCCGGCTCACCGCCAGCGTGGCATCGGCAGCCATAGCGGGCATAAAGCTCAGGACGGTAGCGTTGGCGTGAAAGAAGGGCAGACAGGTATAGAGGACATCTAAAGGGGTGTAGCCCATGGTAGCGGCGACTCCGAAACCCATTATCACCGCAAACTGCGGCTGGTTCACCCCTTTGGGCGGTCCGGTGGTCCCCGAGGTGTACATCGTGGACAGTGTATCCTGGGGAGAGAGGTCAACCTCGGGTCTTCGAGAGGAGCTTTTGATTAGCTCGTTAAACCGGAGGGAGCCTGAGGGGAGTTTGATATTCCGGGGCGCTCCCGTGGTCTCCACCACCAGCCTGGCTATATGCTTCAGCTCAGACTCAATAGAGCGGTATTTGTCCAGATACTCATAGCTTATAATTATCGTGCCTGCCTCGGAATGGTTCAGGATATAGGCAAGCCCCTCACCTTTCAAATTAACGTTTACCGGGATGATAATCGCTCCCATCTTCCCCATCCCCAGCATGCTGTAGAGGTATTGGGGACAATTGGGCAGCATGATAGCAGCACGCTCCCCCTTCTTTACCCCCAGCTGGGAAAGACCGTTGGCGACGCTGTTGCTCCTCCGGTCAAGCTCGTTATAGGTGATTTTCTGCTCCTCAAAGAGGATGGCTACCTTGTCCTTGTTCTTCTTAGCCTTAAGCTCCATAAACTTCCCCACGGTGGCGTTCTCCATCCCCAGCTCGCCAATCCGGGCGAAAGTATCGGCAGCCAGCTTGTTCACCTGCTCATCCAGTTCGCTCATTTCTCTCCCCTCCCTTTAAGCTACACGGGCTGAATTAGCTCTATCAACACCCCGTTCATGCTTTTGGGGTGCACAAAGTTAATCTTGAGCCCGGCGAATTCCACCGCCTCGGGGAACATAAGCCTTATATCCTTCTGCCTCAGCTTCTCCGAAAGGGCGTCAAGGTCATCGACCTCCAGGGAGATATGGTGAAGTCCCTCGCCGTGCCGGGCGATAAACCGGCCCACGGGTCCTGAGGGGTCGGTGGGCTCCATTATCTCCAGACCACATTCTCCCACGGGGATGAAGGCGCTCCGCTGCATCTGGAGCGGTATATCCTGAATCCCGGCGACCTTCAAGCCCAGGACATCCTCATAGAGCTTCAGCGCCTGCTCCAGGCTGCTGGCGGCGACGCCGATGTGATTAATCTTCCTTATCCTTATTTTGCTCCCTCCGCCTTTCTTTTCTCCTTGAGCGCCTCCAGCTGCGCCCTCAGTTCGGGAATAGCCGCCATCACCTTGGTCATCAGCCCGTCTCTTAGCTCGTTGATTTCGGGGTCTTCAAACACCTTGACATAGTCCTTTTTCTCCTTCTCCCACCACTTATCATAGGTCTTGATATAGGCATTCATCTCCCCCGAAAATGACTGGAACATCACCGGGAAGAGAGTCCGGCTGAGGGGGAACCAGAACTGCTGGTGGAACTCTTTATTCCACATCTTGGTAAAAACGGGGCGGTTGTAATACCAGAACTCCTTAAGAGGTCCCAGGGAGAGACCCAGAACATAGCTCACATCCTCCAGGTACCCCAGCAACACACCGGTCATGCCCACGCTTACATGAATCCGGCTCTCGATATTATACTGGTGCGCCGCAGCGCAAGCCCAGTCACAGGCAATTCCAAAATCCAGTATGTTTATCATGCAGGACGGACCGAAGCTCCCCATGCCGAACCCGTAGTTTTCCGAGCTATACTTGTTGAACCTGGCACAGGTGTCAAAGCCGCAAGCCCCGCAATTCAAAACATTCCGGGACTTGGTCAGGTCTGCCCCGATGAACAACACGACGGGCGGAGTCCCCTCATCCATAGCCATCTGGTAAGTTTGGTAATCCATCCAGGGGACCATCTCCACCTCGCCCATCACCTTCATCAGGTCAATGGCGGGCTGGAGCTCCTCCCCGGTTACGATGGCTGTTTTTATGTCTATCGTTCCGGTTATCTGAGGGGCGTGATATATCGCCTGCACAATGTGCTTGGCAACGCTGACCAGCTCCTCATAGGCTGCCTTTTTAGTCTCTTCGGCTCCGATAATCATATTATTCCTCCTCTTTTTCTTCTTCCCTCTCCCGGGGCAAGCGCCATAATCGGTAGTCGGGACCAGCCTGACGGGGGATAATGTAGCTCTTACGCACCGCGTCAATCAGCTTCTCCATGTTGACCACATGGTAATCAGGGTGAATATCCACATAGGGGTTCTTAGAAGTAGTGGAGACGGGCAAGCCGACCACGATGGCGGAATTGCGACAGTAGCCCAGCTTTTGACCGGCTATTCCCATGGTCAGGGACGGTCGGCAGTCAACGAACAGCTTTGTCGCCATCCAGAGGGCGGAGCCAACACAGTGTCCTAAATCGCCCACCCTCACCCCGCAAAGGGGACCATCAATAGCGGTCTTAGAGAGGCTCCGGTCGGTTATGTCTATCTGACCGGCGGCGACCCTTCTCCGGGAGTAAACATGGCTACAATCAGGTTTTCCCCCGCACAGACCGCAGGAAAGGTCAAAGGGAGTCTCCTTAGCCCGGTAGTTGCCCAGGAAAAGGATGACATCCGTCTGCCGGACCATGACCGCTTCATACTTCCACTGGTCCTCCATCTTCTTATTCTTTAACTTGTAGGCCAGCTCCTCCATCTTCCGGGCGACCTCCTCCAGCTCCTCCATCCCATAAACGAGCTCTCCCTCCACCTGGTCCACCCCGCCGGTAACGGGGGCTGTCTGGGCGGCGTTGAACATCAGCTTCGCCGCCAAGAGGGAGCATTCCTTGCTTGCCAGGTTCGGTGGCGCATAAGGAGGCCACTCATTCATATAGATTCTCGGCATCTTTATCCCTCCTTCCTGAAATTTCGCTTTATGAACCTAGCGGACAACCTCAATCTGGCTGTATATCCGGTTCAGCGCATTCATGGCACTCATGTGCTTCATAAGATACGCCATATCGCCTTGAAGCTTGATTTTGCCCGACATCACCAGCTGGGTAGAATTCGCCTTCCCCGTCACCATTGCCTTCCAGGCGGAATATGGTCCGGTGAGGGTGAAGCGGGCATCTTTATACTCGTCGGGCATTATCGGTCTCATCTCCTTGAGAACGCCGTGGTGAGGCTCAAAAACGCCGTGCATCTCTATCCCTTTTATATCCTCCGGGGTCAGTTTGGAGAACCTTTTGGCTGACTCCGCAGGGTCTATCGTGGCAACATCCACATCCAGGGAATAACCCAGCTTCTTCATCAGCTTTCCCATAGGGGTCCCCTCGTATTGGGCCCGCTGCTCCTTGCTCATCGAAGCTACCGTGCTCATAAATCCCCGGACATACTCCTCGCGGGAATAATCCTTCAAAAGCTCCTCATCCATAACGACCACGGTGCGAATGGCTCCTTCCCAGTCCGCCGCCCCTTTCTTGAAGCTCTCGTCCTTGTTCGCCAGCTCCTTTACCTTTGCATACCATTCCATTGACCCGAACACCAGTGCCATTTTTCACCTCCTTTAATAATATTTTCTGGCGGCATCTCTATATGGTATATTTCCCCTCTTCCAGAAGGGCATACGCCGCTTCAAGAGCCAATGCCTCGTTGGAGCCGTCCTCCATCAACCCCGCCGTGGCATCGCGGTAAAGCTTCTCAATGAGGTAGTCCTTGGTGAGCCCGTTGGCGCCGTGAAGCTGCCGGGACTCATGGGCTATCTCGTAAGCCATGTTGGTGCAATAAACCTGCGACAGGAGAGCATGCGGCGTTGACTGGTCATAGGTCTGGTTTTTATAGCTGCATTCCCAGATATGCCGCGACACCGCCCGGCTGTAACACCTCGCCGTCTCAACCTTCATAAACATATTGGCCAGCCTCAGCTTTACCGACTCGTGCTCGATTAAGGGCTTTCCTCCCTGCACCCTCTCCCGGGTATATTTCACCGCCTCTTCAAACGCCGCTCGCGCCAGTCCGGTGAACATAGTGGACATGCCGCAGCTTGTCTGGCTGATAACCACCTTGGACATAAAGCGCCCGAAGGTGGGGTCAACAAGGAGCATGTAATGGGCGGGAATCCTGACATTATCAAAGGCAATCTCCCCCTGAGGGTCATCCCTCAAGCCGAGCTTATCTATGGGCGCGCCCTGGGTTACGCCGGGCAGGGTCAGCGGGATTACGCACCCCCCGACACTGGCAACACTATTGTGAGGAGGGAGGTTGACGATAAGGAAAGCGTGGTTGGCACAGGGAGCCGAGGATGTCCAGTAGGACTTGGCGCCGTTGATAACCCAGCCATTGCCGTCGGGGTCAGCGGTAACAAAACCTTTAGTGCCGAACTCCTCGGGATGAGGATGGCTCATGCCGATAATGTAGTCCGAGCCATGGGCTTCCTCCACCACGGGCCAGCAGCCGTGATATTCGCCCTCGGTATCCTCCATCCAGGGACGGACAATTTCGTCCACCAGCTCCGGCGAACCCACCATGGCGGCTACCGACGGCGGTATAGCATCCACGCCTATTGCGGTGGCAAATCCCACGCTCCCCCAGCCAAGCTCCTCAAATATTATATGTATTTCCTCGGGAGTTAGCTCCAGACCCCCGTATTCCTTGGGCACATATACCCGGTGGTAGCCCATCCGGTGCATCTCTCTCATCACATCAAAATACGGCGAGCCTTTTTCCGCCACCTTCTTCGGCTCCATCTGGTCTAACGCCTTTGCCGCAGGTCTTATCACCTCCTCAGCAAACTTGTGCGTCTCCTCTCTCAGCATGGCCAGCTCTTCATTTTCCCTGAACCGGGAATCGATATCAAAATACATAGACCACCTCCTGTCCGCAGATTCTGGGTTTGCCCAATTATACCAGAAACTTTTACCGCCAACCTTACTTTTGGAAATAAAAAACCGAATTACGCATAGCTTTGTGGAGCTTCCCCTCCTCCACCAGCAGCTCAAGGTGCTGCACCGTCTCCGCCAGGGCGAGAGGCTTCTCCAACAGGGGCAGCTCCTCCCCCCAAATCTCCAGCGCTACCTCGTAGGCAGTCCGGGGACCCCCGGCGACAGCCTCATACATCAGCCTCATCCGCTCGTCGTGATGACGCAGTATCTCGTCTATCCGTCCCTGAGGGTCCTTAATTACCGGACCGTGACCGGGGAGAGCGAGGGCAATATTGTAATCCTTCATCCTCTTGAGGGACCTGAGGTAGTCCTTCAAGGGATTTACTCCCTTCAGGGTGTCAATGCCAATGTGAGGGGTGATTTCCTGCAATAAGTGGTCGCCGGAGAGCAGGACTTTCCTCTCGGGACTGTAAAGGCAGATATGGTCGGGAGAGTGCCCCGGAGTCCAGAGCACCACATACTTTGAACCGCCGGCAAAGATTTCATCGCCGTCCTCCAGCATCCGGTCTATCCCCGCAGGGGAGACCACTTCCTGCATTGCCCCAAAAAACGGCTTGATTATGTCAATATATTCCCGGGGCATGCCGTAGAGGGCAGCCAGCCGAACGACTTCGTCGATGTAGCCTCGGGAACCGGACTCATACCCCTTAACCAGACCGGCTCCGATGCGGTGCATCGCTATCCTGGCGCCGCTCAGGCGCTTGAGCTCACCAGCGTATCCGTAATGGTCCACATGATAGTGGGTGATGATTATCAGATTTATATCGCTGAGGCGGCGGTCTATGCCCGCCAGAAATTTGCTCAAGGAATCGTGGGTTACCTCCAGATTCGGACCGCAGTCAACCAGCGTCAAGCCCTCATCGCCTTCCAGGAGATATAGATAGACCGACTCCACCATGAACTTCAGGGGCACCTCAATCCGGTGAATCCCTTCCATAATAAAAATCACCCCCGTTTACAACCAGCGGGAAATATATTATAGTATGAGGGAGCTTTTTGGTAACCTGAGCGGAGTGGAACCACCCGTTCCCATCCCGAACACGGAAGTGAAACGCTCCAGCGCAGACGATACTCGAGGGGGGACCCTCCGGGAAAATATGTCGTTGCCAGGAAGCTCTTTATTTTTATTCTCCCCACTCCTGCCAGGTGAAGCAAATTATAACAGGAAAATAGCCGGCGGAGCAGTCAGCGGTCAGCTGAAGGCTGAAGAAATTTTGTAGTTGCCTGATTCATCAGGCAAAACTGCCCAATCCGTTGGCTAACGGATGGGCAACTACATTTTTAAAAACTGTCATTGCGAACTGAAGGCGTGGCAATCCCACCAGAAAATCCCCTCTCCCTTGACGGGAGAGGGATAGGGTGAGGGTGCGCTGTTAGACCCCCCCTCTACCCTCCCCCGCCGAGGGACTGGTTTTTTGGCTTAAATTTTGGTATTATTTAACTGATAATACCAGTTTATAACAGGATGTTTAGGGGGCAGGCGGTGGTTAAGGTCTGGGGGTTCCTGCCAATTCTTGTTGCCCTGGCACTGGTGGTGCTACTGGCGCCAGCAGTGGTGTTGCTGGGACCACCGGTCGCCCACGGTCAGACCGGCGTCCTTGAGGAGATGTATGGGACTATCTCCCTCAATGAAACCACCAGCGGCAACTATGTTACTTTCACCGCTGGCTCCGCTGAGCTTCCCGTCTGCCTGGAGCAGTATACCCGGCAGCAGGTGGTCAGCAACGCAACGATTCCCGCCCAGTTTCGGAACCTTACCAACATGACGGGAACAATGACCGGCAATCTCAGCGGAAACCTGACGCTCCGGGGACATGGCTTTATCTTTAATACGACTTATAACTATACCCCGGTGTATTACGCCGGCACCAGGTTCGGGCACATGGTGGGGAGTGGTAAATATGTTGGGGGCGGCGGTAACACCTTTATGCTCATGTTTGCTTACGATTACGACTCCGATGACTCTGTCTCCGCCGCCGTGGGGAAGGGATTTCTGTTTAGCGACAATGAGACCGGCACCTTCGCCGGGCACAAGCTCATCGGCGAGTTTAACCTCAACAAGAGCGACACCTGGTGGAACGGGACCTACTTCCTGAGAAACTACGCCCCCAGTGAAGTGGTATATCAGGGCTGGATAAACTCTACCGGGCAGGTCAATGTGTTTGACGGGGAGTTTACCACCTCGCCGGCGAGATGCGCCCGTTTCAACATCACGAGGTTCGGTCCTTTTTGCGACGTTAACACGGGTTACTCCGGTCCGGATTTTGACGAATTCTACTGGGGAGAGGACAACCCCAAGACGGTGACCCCGGGCAGCTTCATCGGCGGTAACGCCTCCATTGACGGCTCCCGGAATGGCATCCTTGATGCCGGGCCCACCGGGTTCATCTCATGGGAGGGGGAGGGAGAACTTTGCCAGTGGCTGCTGATTAACGATACCTACGCCCGGACGGGCAGTGATGGCTCTCTCCACGGGTTGATATACAGCCTGCTGGGGGTAGATATGCCCTTCGACACCCCAATAAACTGGCCCATCGAGCAGTATGGACTCAGTTTTAGCGCTTTTGGAATGCCCTATGAGAGCACTGAAGACTATGCCGGGACGGAGTCCTTTGGCTACTCCGTGGGTACCATCACCCCGGCAATATCCCCTCCTTATGACTACAGTTCGAACAGTTCGAGCTATGCGCTGCTTCCTTTCCCCCGACCTCTCTCCTGCACCCCGCCAAATGGTACCGCGGGCAC
>CAYHBC010000051.1:0-8592 GCA_964354775.1 uncultured Dehalococcoidales bacterium | reverse complement strand
TATCTAAATTCAAATTTCAAAACCTCCTCTTCTGTGAAATTCCTCTCCCTTGACGGGAGAGGATTAAGGTGAGGGTGAATCTCTCCCCCTCCCTCTAACTCCCTCCCGCCAGGGGAGGGAGAAATATTTTGGATTTTGAACATTTGATATTGTTTAGTATTTCGGATTTAGAATTTCTGTCCATCACACCTCCTTAACCTAAAAGCTATAAAAGCCTAGCCATATTGAGTCGGCTTTTCAGAAATACCGAGCATCCGCCTTGCCTCCCGGGGCGTGGCTATTCTCCGCTCCATCTCCCTGGCCAGCCTCGCCGCCTTTTCCACCTGCTCGGCGTTGCTCCGGCAGAGCTTCCCCGGCGCAATGTAGATGTTGTCCTCCATGCCGACGCGGATGTGACCGCCGAGCAAAATCCCCATGGTAACCATGGGGATTTGGGTGACGCCGACACCGAGGACGCTGAACAGCGAATCGGGAGGGAGGTGGGAGACCAGGTTCAGCAAGTTCGCCGGCGTGGCATACATGCTCGTCTGAAAACCCATAACAAACTGAATCCAGTAAGGCGGGTCAACAAGCCCTTCTTTAATCAAAGCAGCAACAAACCAGAACTCGCCGGGGTCGTATATTTCTACCTCGGGCTTTACCCCTTTTTCCTTCATCCTGGTAGCGTACTTCCGCGTCTCATCATAAGTCCAGGGGATACAAAAGCCCAGGGGAATACCCGGCTGCCCCGGCTCACGAGATTTTTGAACCCACTCCATTATGAAGGCATGGGTATCCAGGCTGGCTATCTCAGGTCGGGCATGCTCCACACAAGCCAGCCTTTCCTCCATGGTGTTCCACGGACCACCGCTGGAGGTGTTATTGATAATCATATCGGGGCATTTTTCCCTTATCAGGGCATTGATTTTCAAATAGTCCTCTCCGCGGTAGGAAGTCATCGCCGGGTTGTCCTTCTGACGGGCGTGAATATGGACAATGCTCGCCCCGGCTTTATAAGCCTGGTAAGCCTGCTCCGCCTGCTCCTCAGGAGTTTCGGGAAGGTTGGGGTTTGCCTCCTTGCCATGCACGCTCCCGGTTAAAGCCACCGAGATAATCACCGGGGGCAGGCTGCTTAAACCATGGTCAATTCTCTTCAGATACTGGTAAATATCAGAGTAATTCCAGGTATATTCCCTGCCTTCCGCCATAACGAACCTCCGTGGGAGATTGTGGGACAATTGTATCAAAAATCCGCCTGGCTAACAATACGGTTTCCCCCCTAGAGTCCCAGTTCCACCGCTGCCCGCTCGCACCAGAAATCGCTATCCCCCGGGGCAAACTCCGCTGCCTTGACCCGCCGGAAATAAAGACCGATATCGTGCTCCCGGGTAAATCCGGTAGCCCCGTGAATTCCAATCCCGTCGAGGCAGACCCGCTGGTAAATCTCGTTCGCCTTCATCTTCGCCAGCGAAATCTGCTTCCGGGAGGGAGAGCCGGTGCTTATCTCCCACGCCGCCTGATAGACCAGATAGCGCAGCCCCTCAACGCTAACGAACATATCCACCAGCCGGTGCTGAATTGCCTGGAAGGAGCCGATGGGTTTATCAAACTGGACCCTCTCCCTGGCATAGGCATGGGTCATCTCCACGACAGCCTGGCATCCTCCCGCCACCTCGGCGCATTTCAGGACCGCCGCCCTCTCCAGGATAAAGTCGGCTATTTCCCCTCCCCGCCCGGCGCCCCCCAGGATATTGCCCTGAGGGACTCTTACCCCCCGGAACTCCACCCGACACTGCTTATCCCGGGCTATGGTAGGGATTACCTCCACTTCCACACCGGGGCTGCCGGCACCAACTATAAGCAGCATGATTCCCCCCTTCCCGCTGCTCCGCACCGCCACCAGCAGATAATCGGCAATATGGGCATCGGGGACAAAGAGCTTTTCGCCCTCAATGACATATTCTCCGCCCTCACGCCGGGCACGGGTCTTTATCTCCCCAGTCTTATATCCCCCCGAGGCTTCAGCTAAAGCCAGGGTCCAGATTTCCTCCCCGCGGGCTATCCGGGGGAGAAACCTCGCCTTTTGCTCCCCGGTGCCATACTCCAGCAGGGGTAAGGCGCAGATAACAGTGGAGAGGAAAGGTCCGGGGAGGATATTCCTCCCCATCTCCTCCACCAGGAGAGCCAGGTCCAGGAAACTTGCCCCGGTCCCGCCATACTCCTCGGGGAAGATAAGCCCAAGCCAGCCTAGCTCCGCCATCCTCCGCCACACCCGGGGGTCATAGCCTTTTCCGTCCTCCTCCAGCTCCCTGACCCGGCTTTTGGGGCACTCCCGGCTGAGGAAATCTCTCGCCAGGCTCCGGAGCATTTCCTGGCCTTCAGAAAGTTTAAAGTCCATCGTCTCTCACCTATCAATAGGAGCGGGGCAGACCCAGCTTAAACTGACCGATGATATTCCGCTCAATTTCATCGGTCCCGGCAGCGATGGAAAGCCCGGGGAAGAGCAAATACTCCCGCTGTATAATGCCCCGCAGCTTAGCCCACTTTGAATAGGGGTCAACCTGGGAATAAGCGCCCATAATCCTCGTCCCGATAATGCCGAGCCGCTCCAGCAGCCGGTCGCCGAAGGCTTTATTCCGGGAAGAGCCGTAGACGGGGACAATCCCCTGGGTAAGCTCCCAGGCTAGCTGGTAGTTGAACAGCCGGAGCATTTCCGCTTCAGCAGCAGCATCAGCGAGCATATAGCGGACAAAAGGATTTTGACCCAGTGGCTTGCCATCACGCTGAGTTTCCCCGACATAGCTTATGAGCTCATCCAGCAGTCTCCGGGCGCTCCCGTAGAGCGCCGGTCCCAGGCTATGCCTTTCCCCAGCCAGCGACTGCATCAGGTGATACCAGCCCTTATTTTCCTCGCCAACCAGGTTGGAGGCGGGAACCCTGACATTATCAAAGAAAACCTCGTTAAATATATGCTCCCCGTAGTAATTCAGCAGGGGGTTAACGGTAATCCCCGGGCTTTTCATATCCACGATGAGAATGCTGATGCCCTGATGCTTCTTAGGAGCGTGGGGGTCCGTCCGGGCAGCAAGCCAGCACCACCTCGCCCGGTGAGCGCAACTGGTCCACACCTTCTGTCCATTGATAACATACTCATCCCCTTCCCTTATCGCCCTGGTCTGGATGTTGGCGAAGTCGGAGCCGGCGTTAGGCTCGCTATACCCGGTGCACCACACGCCGTCGGGCTCACCGGAAGCAATCAGGGGAAGGTATTTTTTTCTCTGCTCCTCGTTTCCAAAGCTCATCAGGGAAGGACCCACCCAGGCTACCCCGCTTATCCCCATGGAGACGCCGGGCATCCCCCAGTACCCCGACTCCTCGCCATATACCACTTGCTCCCAGCAGGAAGCACCGCCTCCCCCGTACTCCCGGGGCCAGGCCATAACCAGCCATCCCTTCTGAGCCAGCTTTTTAGCCACCGACAGGGAAAGCTCCCAGTCTTCATCGCGGCTTTCCTCCTCCAGGTTAAGGATGGTAAACCATCCCCGGGGAAGCTCCTTCAGGGCAAATTCCCGAATCTCCTTTCTTAACGCCTCTTCCCGCTCACCAAGCTTGAAATCCATTCCACCTCCTTCAAGGAGCCCAAACCACTTCATTATACCCCCAGGCAAACCCCGCTGCCAGAGAAGGAATTAAATCATCTAAATAAAAAACTAAGTTTAAATTCTAAACTCAAAACACCAAATCCTAAACAAATCCCAATATCTAAATTCAAAGCTCAAAACCTCTTCAAGTTGCTTCCCGGTGAGCTTAGGTGCTCCTGGATTAATTTTCTACCTCACCCCCTTAATCCCCCTCTCCTTTGAAGGAGAGGGGGAAGGAATTAGAAGAGAGGTTTCACCTCTCTTTGACTCTCCTTAACTATCCCCTTTAGGGAGAGGTTTTAGAGAGGGGGCTTTGCCCCTTCTCTTTTTCTTCGCCCCCTTCCCTTGCAAGGGAAGGGGACAGGGGGATAGGTTGTTCAATTTTTGGGTCATGGGGACTTCGCACATTTGATATTGTTTAGTATTTCGGATTTAGAATTTGGAATTTCCAAGTTTCCTCTTATAACGCACCGCCCTGAGGTTGAGTTACCCGCTTAAACAATTTGATCCGGGGCGATGTGGCGATGTGCTAATATTATCCACCGACGATGAAAATTTTAGGCATTGAAACTTCCTGCGATGAAACCGCCGCTGCAGTGGTGGAAAACGGCAGCGAAATTTTGTCCAATGTCGTCGCTTCACAAATAGAAATACATGCCCGCTACGGCGGTATAGTGCCCGAAGTCGCCTCAAGGCAGCACCTGCTCGCAATCGTCCCGGTTATTGAAGAGGCACTCCACTCCGCCAGGACACCGTGGCAGGATATCGACGGCATCGCCGTCACCTTCGGACCGGGGCTGGCGGGTTCACTGCTGGTGGGAGTCAACACCGCCAAGGCAATCGCCTTGAGCCAAGACCTCCCCCTTACCGGCGTCAACCACCTGGAAGCGCACATCTACGCCAACTGGCTGACTGAAGAGACCTTGCCTTCGTTTCCCTCCCTCTGCCTCATCATCTCGGGAGGACATAGCGATTTAGTGCTGATGAAAGGGCACGGGCAGTTTGAAAAGCTGGGACGGACCCGCGACGACGCCGCTGGAGAGGCTTTCGACAAAGCCGCCCGAATCCTGGGACTGGGCTACCCCGGAGGTCCGGCTATTGAACAGGCAGCCAGCCAGGGGAGACCTTCAGTCCCTTTCCCCCGTGCCTGGCTTAAAGGAAGCTATGACTTCAGCTTCAGCGGGGTGAAAACAGCCCTGTGGCATTTCTGCCAGAAAAATGACCTCCCGGGAAATTCTTCCCTGGTGGCGGATGTCGCGGCGAGCTTCCAGGAGGCGATAGTAGACGTCCTGTTCACCAAGACAATCAATGCCGCGGAGGAGCTCGGGGTAAAGCAGGTCCTGCTCAGCGGAGGCGTGGCGTCAAATAAATCTTTAACCCGGCGCTTCCTTGATTCGTCCCCCCTCCCCGTTTCAGTCCCCCCACCCCACCTCTGCACCGACAACGCCGCCATGGTCGCTGCCTGCGGCTACTATCACCTCCAGTCCGCCTGCCCGCTGACCCGCCGCTACGACCTTGATGCAGTCCCCAGCCTCAGCCTCGGCTAATCCCGACCAAAAACTTGCCTTAGGAGAAATATTGCGCTAGAATTAGCGGACTGCCCCAATGGAGCCAGGACAAGGAGGCAAAAATGCGCCGATTGGTAATTTCAATTGGACTACGGGGAAGGGAAACGACACCGATGGCGGGACTGATTATTTCGGTGAAAAAATCCATTGAACATGCCCAGCCCGACGAGATAATTTTCGTGGTCAGCAGGGAAAGCAAGCAGTTCCCCCTCCCTTCAATTATTGAGCGACTGGGAATGCAGTCATACGAATCCAAAAGCGGATACCGGGTTATCGAGCTTGATGATGCCGGCGACCTGGAAAAATGCCACACCCAGCTTTTCTCCAAGTTTAAAGAGGTTACCCAGAACTGTGACTACCTGGTGGTTGACGCCACATCAGGAACCAAGGTGATGTGCGGTATCCTTATGCTCTATTCCGTCCTTTTCGGGGCGGATGAGCTGGTTTATGTCGCCGGAAAACGCAGCGGAGGCGTGGTCCTCTCCGGAGTAGACGAAATCTACACCATTGACCCTGCTGCTCTCAAGAAAAGTCCCTCGTCCTGACTTCAGTCTTTAATCAGCGGGCACTCCGAGCACCTCACCTGAGAGCAATAATCCTTGAACAGGTGAAACAGTCCCTGCTGATGGCAGGCACTGAAATTGGAGGTATCCCCCAGGGAAAGCTGCCGTGCCATGTGATAGGTAACCTCGTTCTCCGCTAACCGGGGGTAATCCCCATAAATCCTGACCGCTTTCCGGGACAACTCCTTTTCCCCCTCAGCCCTCCCCCAGGCAAAAGCAAAGGGCAATATAACATTTACCACGACCTCGCCGGCCTTGCCCCGCCCCAACAAAGCCGACTTCCTGTGCCTGGCACTGAGGGCAAAGTCAAAGCGGTCCCGCCAGTACTCCTCCCCCGCCACCACCAGCCCCTTCTCCAGCCAGTGAGCCTCCTTTGCCAGCGGCGCTTCAGCCACCATCTCCAGCAGGCTCGGCAGCAACCCCCTTCCCTGGTAGCGCTGCACCAGGTGGCTTTGAGCTACAATACGCCTTACCGGAGAGTTATTGGGGTATATCAAGGTAAGACACCAGTCGCTTTCATTCATAGTTTCGTCCTCGCTGAATGAATGCCAGGCGTGCTCCAACTCCTTCACCCACTCCTCGGATAAAAATTGCCGCTGTGCCCGCTGTGAAGGCAATAAGCCCGCCATGCCCAAAAGCCAGGCTTCCTTCAACAACAAGCTCCTCCTTAGCTCCCCTTCAAGCAGGTCAAGAGGCGACCTCCTCGCCAGCTCCTCAAAAGGCCTCTTGTTCCGGGCATAGCCCAGGGCTCTCATTATGCCCTGAAACAGCACCTGCCGACCATCTCCCCTCAATAACCGGCTGCGGAATAACTCCGCTTTTTGCTTGAACCTTTCCTCCCCGGCGCGGTGCAGACGCTCCTTCAAGACCTGCCCATTTCTCTTCAGATGAGAACAGGGAAGCTGACGGTAAGGCATCAATTGAGCCTGACACCGCAGCGACTTGGACAAGCAGACCAGGGGAACAAATTTGCCGTTCGCAGTAAAAGTGTGACCGCTCCCATCATTCCACAGCACTACATGAAGAATTACATCATTATATCCCCGGTCGCAGTGATGACCATGCCTATACCAGCTGCTGGAGCGGACATGAATCTCCACATCCCCTTTAACCAGCTTGTTGCCATTCACCAGGATTGCGGCATCGCGAAAATCGGGTCCGCTGACATTACCCGCCCTGCCGGGATAGACCACGCAGACCCGCTCGCCTCCCTCGGTAAGCAGCTCCTCCCCTAAAAGCTGCTGCCATGCCCGGACTACCTCCCGCTCCGGGAATTTTATCCGCTTTCGTGTAACCATAGCTAAAAAAATTTAACCCGCTTTAATCTCGCTTACCCCGCTTCTTCACCTGGTATCTAAAGCCGCTGCGCTCAGCGACTATCCCCAGCAGAGTGGCTGAGGCGCCACGAGGCTGATACATCCCCGTCTCCCACTCGCTGATTGTCTGCTGCCGGGTGCCCAGCTGCTCCGCCATCTCTGCCTGAGTCGCCTTTAAATGCTTCCTCAGCGCCCTGATATTCTCCCTGTCCCACTGCCCCTTCTTTTTCGCCATTGCTTAAATATTATACACGTTAGAGTGTAAAAGTCAAGGGCTGGATGCCTACCCGCTCCCGGCGCCGAGGAAATCCATCTTCTCCGACCTCCCCTCGTGGTCAATGTGCTCCACAGTCATGGAGGCAGCCCCTCTTCCCAGCTTCACCTTAGCCTGCACCAGTTCAAACATATCCATCGGGTTCACGCAGCCCTCAGGCGGAAAGACCCCCTTTCCCCCTATCCTCCCCATCCCCATAAGCATTGCCCCGAGCGCCGCAGGGATGCCTGTCCCCTCTCCCATCCCCTGCTTTTGGGAAGATGTGGAAAAGATGTAGCTATTTTTTTCGCCGTCCTTATACCCCTTCACCACTATCTTCAGACACCCCACAGGTCCGGCTAAGCCCGCCTCCTCCAGGAGCTTTTCCCGTTGCGAGATTATGAATGCCACGGCGAACTCCAGAGGAACAACTTTTTGACCCTGGACCTCGATTGGCTCCTCCCTGGTGAGCCCGGTCCTCACCACCGTCTTTATAAGCTCGGCATAGCTCGGTGGAAGCACCGTCCCCAGGTTGGTCACCCTCTTTACTCCCTGGAGAAACCGGGGAAGGGTTATTGTCTCGGGATGGGGATAGGGATAAACCTTGTATCGTCCGACATTCTCAAAATCCGTCTCCTCCTCCAGTGCCCTGCCACTCTGGTCAAACAGCCTGACGGTGGTAAATTTACCGTCAAGAAACACGGGAATAGCCATCGCCATAGAATGAATCCGGTGTTTCACCACCGCTGCCCCCTCAATGTCCTCACCGCCGTGAGCGTGATAAATATCCACCGCCTCTACCTCATCCAGCATAGACTCGGCACAATACCTCACCAATACATTGGCCAGCCCGGGAGAGCTCCCCATACCAATCAGCGCCGCAATCCCGGCATTCCGGGCATCCCCGTCCAGAGCCAGGAGCTTCTCCGTAGCATCAAAATCGTCGCATATGTCAACATAATTTATTCCCCGGCTTATCACCGCTCTCAAGATGGGGGGTCCGAACTCATAAAACGGTCCCACGCAGTTCAGCACCACGGACGAGCCTTTGACGGCTTTTTTAATGCTCTCCGGGCTCCGGGCATCAAACTTCACCACAGAGACATTGCCCTTCCCGATTCTTTCCACCGCCCTGTTGGCGGCTTCAAGGTCAATATCGGCAATCACAACCTCGGAAAAAACACCGCTGGCAACGAGGATGCCCGCGGCTACGCTCCCTACCGCTCCGCCACCGCCTAAAACAGCAACCTTAGCCATATTGCACTCCTTTTC
>CAYHBC010000050.1:0-8599 GCA_964354775.1 uncultured Dehalococcoidales bacterium | reverse complement strand
GATAGCCCGGGGGGAGATTGAGTTCTGCCTGGGATACAGCGAGCCGCAGGCTGGCTCCGACCTCGCCAATTTGCAGCTTCGCGCCAAAGACAAAGGAGACCACTACCTCCTCAACGGGCAGAAAACATACAACACCCGGTGCCACTTCGCCCAGTACCACTGGCTTGCCGCCAGGACAAGCTCGGAGGGTCCCAAGCACCGCGGCATCTCCCTGTTCATCGTCAACCTCAAAACACCGGGAATATCCATAACGCCTCTGATGACCTTCTCCGGAGAAAGGACAAACGATGTATTTTACGACAATGTCAGGGTGCCCAAGAGCAGCCTGGTCGGCGAGGTGGGCAAAGGGTTCTACTACATAATGGAGGCGCTGACCTACGAGCGGGTCACCCCGGTGGGAGCGCAGCAAAGGCTGTTTGAGGAGCTTATCCAATATGTCCGGGAAAGCGGCAGGGGCAGCGACCCCCTGGTGAGGCAGAAAATCGCTGAGCTGGCTATTGAGCTGGAGGTATGCCGGCTGTTCACCCTGAACGTCGTGGCGGCGCAGAGCAAGGGAATCGTCCCCACATACGAGGCGAGCGCAGCCAAGGTCTTCATCACCGAAGCCGAACTAAGACTGGCAAATACCGCAGTGAACCTTTTCGGTCTCCGGGGACAAATCCAGGGGGATACGAAATGGAGCGTGCTCAGCGGCGCCTTTGAATTCATATACCGGGAGTCCCTTATGGAGCTTATTATAAGAGGGACTTCAGAGATACTGCGGAATGTTATCGCCCAGCGAGGACTGGGGTTAAGGAGAGAATGAACTTAGACCTTTCCGAAGAGCAGGAGATGCTCCGAAAGATGGCACGGGACTTCCTGGAGGAGGAATGCCCCTCAAGCCATGTCCGGGAAATGGAGCAGGACGAGAAGGGATATTCCCCGGCGCTATGGCGCAAGATGGCTGAGCTAGGCTGGATGGGGCTTGTTTTCCCCGAGGAATATGGCGGCACGGGGGGCGATTTTGTTGACTTAATCATCCTTCTAGGAGAGATGGGGCGGGCTTTACTGCCCGGACCTTTTATTCCCACGGTAGTCTGCTCCGGGCTACCGCTCCTCCACCATGGAACAAAGGAGCAGAAAGGCGACTTTCTACCCCGGATAGCCCAAGGCGGGCTTATCCTGACTTTAGCCCTCACCGAGCCCGATGTCCGCTTTGATGAGAGCGGCGTCCAGGTCAGGGCTACGGGCGAGACCCGCTACAGCATAAGCGGCACCAAGCTGTTCGTCCCCTACGCCCATATTGCCGACTGGATGGTCTGCGCCGCCAGAACAAAGAAAGGAATAGCCCTACTCCTGGTCCCCGCGGAAACCGCCGGGATAAGCCTCACCCTGCTTACAACCATCGCCGCCGACAAGCAGTATGAGGTCGTTTTCAACAAGGTGAAGGTCCCCGCCGAGAACATCCTGGGGAAGGCTGATGGGGGCTGGGACATAGTCCGTAATATAGAGGAATGGGGCGCCTTAGCCCACTGCGGCTACGAGGTGGGCAGCCTAGAGCGAGTCCTGGAGATGACCGTCAGCTATGCCAACGAAAGAATCCAATTTGATAGACCAATCGGCAGCTTCCAGGTTATCCAGCATAAGTGTGCCGATATGGTTATGGACATTGACGGGGCGAGGTTGCTGACCTACCAGGCGGCATGGAAGGCGAGCCAGGGGCTTGAGGCGTCCCGGGAGATTTCCATGGCAAAAGCCTGGACTGGCGAGGCTTCAAGAAGGGTCCACCTCAGCAGCCACCAGATTCACGCCGCAATAGGGCTGTTCAGGGACTACGACCTGGAGCTCCACTTCCGGAGGGCAAAGGCAGTGGAGCTCGCCTTTGGCGAGGGCGATTTCCACCGCGAGCTCGTCGCCCAGGGGCTCGGTCTCTAGCTCCGCTTACTTCTCCCGCTCAATTATCGTCGTCGCCCCCTGCCCGAAACCGCCGCAGAGCGTGGCACCGCCATAGCGGGCATTCTTTTCGGCTAAAATGCGGGCTAAAGTGCCGGTGAGCCTTATCCCCGAGGCAGCCAGCGGATGCCCTATCGCCGTGGCACCGCCTTTTATGTTCACCTTATCGGGGTTAAGACCCAATTTCGCTATGGCATACAGCGCCACTATGGTAAAAGCCTCGTTAATCTCCCAGAAATCAATGTCCTTGGCTTTCAATCCCGCCATCTTCAGCGCTTTCTGAGTGGCGGGGACGGGACCCTTGCCCATAACGCTGGGCTCAACGCCAGCCCAGCCCATAGACACAATTCTCGCCATAGGCTTGAGCCGGTATTCCTTTGCCTTCTTCCGGGACATCAGCAGCACCGCTGTGGCGCCGGCATTCAGGGGCGAGGAGTTTCCCGGGGTGATAACCCCGTCGGGCTTAAAGGACGGATTCAGGGCTGCTGTGGCTTCAAGAGTCGCCCCCTTCCTTATGGACTGGTCTGAGTCTATAACCTTCTTGGTGCCGTCGGCAAGCGTTACCTCCACGGGCATAAGCTCGTCCTTGAAATACCCCTCATTCAGGGCTTTTTCAGCCAGGTTATGGCTCCGGACGCCCCACTTATCCAGGTCTGCCCTGGTTAGTCCCAACTCATTCTTGCATTCCGCAAACAGCTTTTCCGCGGTAAGCCCCATGCTTATCGCCGTGGGAAGGTCATATGGCAAGGAGTACTCCTCCCGCATTATCGTCGGGCTGAACCCGATGTGGGGATTTACCGTGGGGTCCATGCCGAGGTGGGTCATATGCTCGATACCACAGGCAACGGTAACATCGGAGTAACCGAGCATAATCTCCATCGCCGCGGTGTGCAGGGCAAACATACCCCCACAGCAGACGCGGTCTATCCCCGCCGAAGGGACACTTACCGGCATCTCCGCCAGTATGGGGACCACCTTTCCCCCCATAAGAGTCTGCTCTCCCATCTGCATGGTGCATCCGGTGAGCACGTCCCCGACATCGGCGGGATTGACCTTTTTTCTCGCCAGCATCGTCTTAATCAGCCTGGCGGCAAGGTCAACCATGCGCTCGCTGTTGAACACGTCCCTCTCCGGCTCGGTGGGTCTTGACCTTGAAAACGGCGTCCTTAGATAATCGACTATTACGACATCCTCCATTTTTGTAAACCTCCTTATCTTATTATATTATTTCCCCTTCTAAAGTCGGGGTGAGTGGATTTGAACCACCGACCTCATGGTCCCAAACCATGCGCGCTAAACCGCTGCGCCACACCCCGCAAACTCCACAATATAATCCAACAACCAGGCAAGGTCAAGTTCACTTCCGGCAGTTAGGGCAAACATCAAAGAAGCCCCGAGGCAGATTTACCTTCTTACGGATATATTCCAGCTGGGCTTCAGGAGCCCAGTAGTTACCGCAGACCTGGCATTTTTTCAACTTAAATTCCTTCTTCCAGTTGCGAGCATAGACCACGCGGGTGCCTTCCCTGTCCTTCATCTTTATCGCCCCCGTGGGACAGATATAGGCGCAGGAACCGCAGCCAATGCAAGCTGCCGAGGGCTTCAGGGAAAGCGTGGCTTGCTCCTGTTTCATCCTGGGGTTGACCAGACTGATGGCACTTCTCCCCACAATCTGCTCGCAAGCCCGGGCGCACAGTCCGCAAAGAATGCAGTCTTCGTCCTCTAAATATTCGGACTTAACCGGCAGCTGTTTAACGCCCATCTCCGCAGCCAGCTTCCTTATTACCTCATTCTTAGGGCACCGGGCGAGGAACGACTCCATTACCATCCTGCGGTTATCCCTGACCCGGGGCGAATCAGTAACAACCTTAAGCCCCTCCTCCACAGGGGAAAGGCAAGAAGGGACCAACCGGGAGCGACCTCCCTTAAAGACCTCCACCTTACAGAGGCGGCAGACGCCGTAAGGGGCGATACTTTCATGGTAACAAAGAGTGGGAATAGGGATGCCGTTCTCCCTGGCTACCTCCAGGACTGTCTGCCCCTCCTTCGCCTTCAGCTCCCGTCCATCAATGTTTACAGTTACCATGACAGGAGCAACCTTCTTATCCACTGGCTGCCTTCTCCCTGAGAGCGGTATACTCCGCACTTACCCTCTGCTGTATTTTATCTATCAGCTCTGCGGTAAGATGTCGGAACCTCCCCTGGGGCTTCAGGTAGTCCTCCACCGGACGCAGCTGGGGCGGGTCGTAGCTCAAGGTATATTTGCCCCTTTCCACCTCATAAAGGGGGAAAATGCCGGTCTCCACCGCCAACCGCCCTATTCTTATCGTCATATCGGTGGGGATTCGCCAGCCTGTGGGACAGACCGCAAGGATATGAACATAGGTGGGACCCTCAATCTCCGCCGCCTTCTTCACCTTGGCTATGAGGTCAAAGGGATAGCTGGGAGAGGCGGTAGCTACATAAGGAATGCCGTGAGCCACGGCGATTGCGGGCATATTTTTCTTCCAGGTAAGCTGCCCCATGCCGACCTTGCCCGCCGGCTGAGTGGTAGTGGAGGCGCCGAAAGGAGTGGCGCTTGACCTCTGAATGCCGGTGTTCATATAAGCCTCGTTATCCAGGCAGACATAGAGGAAGTCGTGCCCCCTCTCAAAAGCACCGGATATGGCTCCGAGACCGATGTCAAACGTCGCCCCATCGCCACCCATAGCCACCACCTTGGACTGGGGCAAAGAAGCCCCTTTACGCCTCAAGGCTTTCAACCCCGCCTCTATTCCCGAAGCTACTATGGCGGAATTTTCAAACAGGGTATGAATCCAGGGGACTTCCCAGGCGGTATGGGGGAACTGCGTGGACACGACCTCCATACAGCCGGTGGACATAGAGACAATCACATTTCGGCCCAGGGCTTTCAGCACCAGGCTTACCGCCAGAGCCTCGCCGCATCCCGAGCAGGCACGGTGCCCCGGGGCAAAGCCCTGCCTCCGGGTTACCAGTCGCGGCACATATACACCTAGAGTCTCCATCTATCTCACCCCGAATATCTCAAAATCGTCAAACTGCCCCTTTGCCGCCTTGTCCATCCCCCGGTGTATCATCTCCTGGAAACCTTTAACCGTGATGTCCCTGCCCCCCAGCCCGCCGATGAAGCCGATGACCTGCGGCTTCCTCTCCAGATGGCTCAGGGCAGCTTTTACCTCCGAGCAGACAGGACCCGGTCCGCCGAAGGAGATAGCGCGGTCAAGGACGATGAGCAGCTTTGCCCGGTCCACCGCCCGGCGGAACTCCTCAAAGGGAAACGGTCGCCACAGGCGCAGCCTTATCCCTCCCACCTTTTCCCCCTCCTCCCTCAATAAATCAATAGCCTCCATAGCCACTTCGCTGAAGCTTCCCATGGTCAAGAGCAGGACACCAGCACCCTCCGCCCGAAAAGTCTCCACCGGCGAGTAATCACGCCCGAAGAGCTTCCCAAATTCCCGCCAGGCTTTCAAGACCACCTCACGGGAACTCCTCAGGGCTTCGTCCTGCATCTTCTTGGTCTCGGTATAAAAGTCAGGCGCAGCGAAATCTCCCATAGTCACCGGCTTATCGGGGTTGAGGGTATAAAGAGGGCGAAACGGGGGAAGGAACTTTTTCACCTTGTCAGCTTCAGGGAGCAAAACGGACTCGACGACATGGGAGAGGTGAAAGCCGTCGATGTGAACCATCGTGGGCAGCAAAACTGCCGGGTCCTCGGCAATACGGAAGGCACAGAGGGTCAGGTCAAATGCCTGCTGGGCATTCTCGGCGAAGAGCTGAATCCAGCCGGTATCCCTGACCGCCATGACATCGGAGTGGTCACCCCAGATGCTCAGCGGCGATGATAGGGCACGGTTGCACACCGACATCACTATGGGTAGCCTCATTGCTGAAGCCACATACAATACCTCGTGCATCAGCTCCAGACCCTGCCCCGCAGTGGCGGTGAAGGTCCGGGCGCCTACCGCCGAGGCACCAAGACAGCCGCTCATCGCCGAGTGCTCCGATTCGACAGGGATGTAATTGGCATCCAGTTCACCATCGGCAATGAGCTGCGCCAGGCGCTCAACGATATGAGTTTGAGGGGTAATGGGGTAAGCCGAGATAACATCGGCATCAGCCATCTTGACCGCCTCAGCGATGGCGAAGGAGGACTCAAGCCCTACCCTTTTCATCCTTTCGCCTCTTCAACCATGGTGATTGCCCCTGTCCAGCATTCCCGGGCACAAATACCGCACCCTTTACAGTAATAGAGGTCAGCCTCAAAATAGCCCTCTTTATTCTGACCGATACAGTCCTCAGGGCAGAAAAGGGAGCAGATGCCGCACTTGATGCAGCGGTCATGATTGAATACCGGGCGCTCGGCTCGCCAGTCGCCGGTGTGATAGCTCCGGGAGTTCCCCGGCTCGGTTACCACAAACCCCGGGGCGAGTTCCCGCCACGAGGGCAGTGATTCCGTTACACGCGCCTTCTTAGGCTTCTTAGAAAGGGGAGAGGGCGCGGCGATGGAGGTCTCGTCATACGCCCTTTTACAAGCGGCGATGTTCCTCTGCGCCAGCTTCCCGAAGCGCTCCTTCATTAACTCCGCTAAGGAGTCCAGCTTGACTACATCGCTTGCCTTTACTAAAGCTCCCAGCATGGTGGTATTGACAATGGGGACTTTTAATAGCTCCAGGGCGATAGCGGTGGCATTTACCACTGCCAGACGCCACGGACCTCCGAACTTTGCCTTTATCTCCTTCAGTTCCCGGGGGCTATTTATCACCAGCGCACCGCCGTCTTTAAGCCCCGCGGTAACATCAATTATGCCCAGCAGACCGGGGTCGAGCACTACCACGATGTCAGGCTGGGTTACCGCCGACCTTACTCTGATATGCGCCTTCCCGCTTATCCGGTTGAACGCCAGGACCGGAGCGCCTCTCCTTTCCGGACCGAAGCTGGGAAAAGCCTGGGAGAACTTGCCCTCTTTTATCGCTGCTGAAGCTAGAAGCTCCGCCGATGTTACCGCACCCTGTCCGCCCCGTCCATGCCATCTGATTTCAATAAGCTCAGCCACTTCTATTAATTTCTTTCCCGGCCCCTGAAGGGACTCGAACCCTCGCTCCTGGCTCCGGAGGCCAGTGCTCTATCCAACTGAGCTACAGGGGCGAAGGTAGAATGATAGCACGGCAAGAGCAATTTGGTCAACTTATGGGATTTTTAGCAACCCATCCCCCCGACCCCCTTCCCTTGCTAAGGGAAGAGGGGAGTGTAGCTAAGAGAGGGGTGAAACCCCTCTCTCCAAATTTCTTCCCCCTCGCCTTTGAAGGAGAGGGGGATAAAGGGGGTGAGGTTAGTAAAAATCCTCAACCTTTGCCCGGTAATTTAATCAACGAGAAACTCTGCTGTAACATTGAATAGAGACCTTTAATCGCTTGTTTATCCTTAAATAGCACCACCAGAGCTAAAACGATATAAACCGCCGAATAGCCATAGCGGACCCAGGGGTTAGGAAAAGCTATTTGAGTAATGAAAAGGAAGAACAACGTCAGGGCTCCCCACCTAGGAAGCCTCAATCGAGCCAGAATGCTCAGGGCGAAGAGCGATTGGGCTGAGGTAAGCAGTATTTCCTCCACCTGGCGACCATCCAGGGGCAGTGCCCCCGGCACCCCCAGGGAAATACTGTAAACTATCGGCATGGTGGCTACCAGCAGAGTCCACTGGTTAACTTTAGAGGAAACGAGTGTTCCTAAAGCAGCAGCGCCATTGCTACCTAAAACAAAGATTACCGCTATAGCAATCTCGGGAGCTTCTGAAGCCAGGGGCGCCAGCCATTGCACCAGGACGAATTCCTCAATCCCCCAGGCTCTTCCCATCCCCAGCAGCCCTTCAGCAAAAGGCTCGGCTGAGGCTAAAATAGCCAACGCAGCAAAAATAAATAGCCCCGCGGTCACCGTCCGTCTTGTTCCTTTACCCAGGCTGCCGATACCGACCGCCGGCCCGCTAAGCTCGGGCGGCTCAACTTCACCTCGCGAACTTGCCCACATATAAAGGACGAAAAGAGTCAGCAAAAAAAGGCTGTCTATCAAAGACAATGTCCCTTTAAGAGGGATAATAAACGAATAAAGAGTGGCTAAGAGTAAGAAACTGAGCTCGGGTGCCTGCTCCTTACCGACCTCGACAGCCCCTCTTTTTCTTAACCAGAAGAGAAGAGCTACCAGAGACCACCCAATGCCCACGAGCAATCGGTTGGCACCGGTCATGTTTGCCGTAACATAGGGTATATACTGCGTATCACTACCGGCTGTCCAGGCAAAGTAGCCATCAACAACATATTCAGGAAGCACCGCCACCAGGGCTATCAGAGCTAAAGCCAGCGCCTGGGATATATCCATCTGGGCAACCTCGCAGGCCCAGCAAAGCAGAAAGGCTGCTCCCAGGATAGCCAGACCAAAAGTCATAGCTTCAAGCTGAGGTGAGAGGTGTATCCCAAAGAGCCTCAGCCACAGCCCGGGGATAGTAATGAGGACGGCTATTGCCAGGAAAAGCCAGTTTTTAATTCCATGATTTGTCTTCAATTCAGCAATGCTATAATACTATAATAGGCTAAGATTGGGGAGAGGTGACCGAGTGGTTTATGGTGCCGCTCTCGAAAAGCGGTGGGTAGCAA
>CAYHBC010000049.1:0-9059 GCA_964354775.1 uncultured Dehalococcoidales bacterium | reverse complement strand
GCTGACAATGTCGGCGATAATGTCGGTGATGTCTGCGGTATGGGCGCCGACCTTTTTGAGTCCTATGTTGAAGCTGTTGTTGCTACCATGTGCTTATGCGGGGTCGCCCTCGGCACCGGACTGGTTTCCGGGGTCAAAGCTGCCTGGCATATCCCCTTGTTAGTCATGGCGGGAGGCATTATCGCCTCTATAATCGGTTGTTTTCTGGTCCGGGTGGGGGAGAAGGTGGAGATGAGTGCCCTTCTCGGAGCACTGCGTCGCGGCACACTCAGCGCCACCATCCTGACGGCGCTCTTTGGCTTCCTGGTGGTTTATTTCCTGGCGGACAATTTACATCTTTTCTGGGCAATGCTTGCCGGTCTGATTGCTGGCGTGCTTATGGGGGAAAGCACCAACTATTTCACCTCCTATGCTTATAAGCCAACGCGGGGAATCGCCGAGGCTTCCACCGTCGGCAGTGGCGCGACCATAATAAGAGGCTTTGCCAATGGCTTGATGAGCACCTGGCCGCCGGTGGTTTTAATAGTCATCGCCACTGTTGTTGCTTTCGAGTTTGCCGGTTTTTACGGCGTTGCCCTGGCTGCCGTGGGTATGCTGTCCACCCTGGGGGTGACCCTGGCTACTGATGCCTATGGGCCGGTAGCCGATAACGCCGGGGGCATTGCTACCATGGCGAAGCTGCTGCCCGAGGTGCGGGAGAGGACTGATGCCCTTGACTCCCTGGGCAATACCACCGCCGCCACGGGCAAGGGATTCGCCATCGGCGCTGCGGCGCTGAACTCCCTGGGATTGATTCTCTCCTTTGCCATAGCGGTGGGAATAGTAACGGTTTCATCCGGGGGCGGACTGGTGTTGCCTGAGCCGGAGAGGATGAGCTTGCTGGACTGGCATGTTATTGTGGGCCTAATTCTGGGTGCCCTCGTGCCCGCTATTTTCTGCTCGGTGACCATGAAGTCGGTGGGGGTAACCACGGCGGCTATTGTAGAAGAAGTCCGCCGGCAGTGGCGGGAGATAAAAGGCATAATGGAGGGGACCGCCAAGCCGGAGTACGGTAAATGCGTGGACATTTGCACCGGGATAGCGCTGAAGGAGATGATGGCTCCGTCGATAATGACCATAGTTATGCCGATAGCGGTGGGGATAGTCCTGGGGATATATGCTCTGGCGGGTTTCCTTATCGGTTCCTTAGCCTCGGGGTTTATTTTTGCCGTTACCTTAAACAACGCCGGAGGCTCCTGGGATAATGCCAAGAAGTGGATTGAGGCGGGGCATTTTGGCGGTAAAGGCTCGGAGGCTCATAGGGCAGCGGTGGTGGGCGATACCGCCGGCGACCCGATGAAGGACACCTCCGGTCCCTCTCTTAACATAATGCTCAAGCTGATGTCGGTAATTTCCCTGCTGCTGGCGCCGGTATTCATGGTTATCGGCGGGGGCTTGATTTAGCCGCTATTTTTACCTTCGGGGACTTGACAGGGGCAGGATTGGGGGGTTATATTTGTTAGACTAGACTAACATTTTTATAATGAAGGAGCCGGGAATGGCACGGGAATACAGCTCCAGTATGGAGGACTACCTCGAGGCGATAGCCATGCTTGGTGAAGGTGGGAGGGCAGTGAGGGTAAGCCGCATCGGGCAGAGGCTGAAGGTCAGGATGCCCAGCGTTACCGCGGCGCTGAAGAAGCTTTCCCAGGAAGGACTTGTGGAGCATAAGAGGTATGGATATGTGGGGCTTACTGCTGAGGGCAGCCGCATTGCACGGGATGTGCTTTACCGCCACCGGACATTGAGCCGCTTTCTTGCCGAGGCGCTGGGTGTTGATGCCCAGACGGCTGAAGAGGATGCCTGCAGGATTGAGCATGTCATCAGCCCCCTCAGCCTGGGAAGGGTGATTAAGTTCATCGAGTTTATCGGGGCATGTCCTCGGGGAGAGTTTAATTTTCCGGAGAGGTATAGCTATTATCTGGAGCACGGGAAGCTGCCCCGGGGATAGGTTATGGCGATGCGTCAGGGAGGGCGAATCACCCTGGTCCAGATGGGGCTGGGGCAGAGCGGCACCGTGGTGGAGGTCCTCGGGGGGAAGGGGTTAGTCCGGCGGCTGGACGCTCTGGGCATCAGACCGGGGAAGAGGGTGACCAAGATAAGCTCTACCTTCTTTCGGGGTCCGGTTACCCTCCGGGTGGATAGCGCCCAGATAGCTATCGGTTTTGGCATGGCGGGCAGGATAGTGGTCGAGGTGGATAAAGAGCTGCCCCGCTCCAGGGGAAAATAATGCGCATCCTGCTCATGGGCAACCCCAATGTGGGGAAGAGCGCCCTTTTCTCCCGTCTTACCGGCACGCACATAATCGCTTCCAACTATCCCGGCACCACGGTGGAGTTCACCCGGGGCTATTTGAAATGGGGTGAGAAGCAGGCTGAGGTCATTGATGTGCCGGGCGTCTATACCCTTGAGCCGACCAACAGGGCGGAAGAGGTGGCTTGTGAGATGCTCAAGGAGGGGGACCTGGTCATCGACGTTGTTGATGCCACCAATCTGGAGAGAAACCTCAACCTCACCCTGCAACTGCTGGAAAGGAAGGTGCCGGTAATAGTCGCCCTCAACATCTGGGATGACGCCCGTCACCGGGGCATTGATATTGATGTCCCCCGGCTGGAGAAGCTTCTGGGGGTGCCCGTTGTCCCCACGGTAGGGGTGACCGGGCAGGGAGTAAAAGAGCTGGTCCGCCGCCTTCCCGAGGCGGCGGCGCACCAGAAAAGTTACGCCACCAGCGACGAGCGGTGGGCCAGGGTTGGCGACATAGTCAGCCAGGTGCAGTCGTTAAGCCATCGCCACCATACCTGGTATGAGGTCCTGGAGGATGTAAGCAACCATCCCCTGGGCGGGGTTTTCATCGCCGTGGTGGTTCTCCTTGCCACCTTCTTCGCTATCCGCTTTGTCGCCGAGAGCCTCATCGGCTATGTTGCCGACCCTCTTTTTGAATGGCTGTGGACTCCGTTGCTGATGAAGCTGAGCCTCGCTTTAGGACAGGGAGGCTTCTGGCACAGCATCCTGATTGGCAACCTCGTTGACGGGAAAATTGACTATCTTCAGTCCTTCGGCTTGCTCAGCACCGGGCTCTACATTCCCTTCGCTGCGGTGCTGCCCTATATCATCGCTTTTTACCTGGCGCTGGGAATACTGGAGGATATTGGCTACCTGCCCCGTCTGGCGGTATTGCTGGACACCTTCATGCACCGCCTGGGGCTGCACGGCTATGCCATCATACCCACTATACTGGGCTTGGGCTGCAATGTGCCTGCGGTTATGGCGACCCGCATTCTGGAGAGCCGGCGACAGCGGTTTATCGCCGCGACTTTGATTTCCATCGGGGTTCCCTGCGCCGCAATGCAGGCGATGATAATCGGGCTGGTGGGGCAGCAGGGGGGACAGTATGTTGCCATGGTCTACGGCAGCCTGTTCCTGTCCTGGGTCGTCGTCGGGCTTATCCTCAACCGCGCCATCAAGGGGTTCAGCCCCGAGCTCCTGGTGGAGGTCCCCCCTTATCGCCTCCCGCCGTGGCGGGTCATCGCTGAGAAGCTCTGGCTGAGGGTCTCCGGCTTTATCCGGGAGGCTCTGCCCATTGTCCTCGGTGCGGTGCTGGTGGTAAACGTGCTCTACACTCTGGGAGCTTTTGATTTTGTGGCTAGCGTTACCGCCCCGGTGGTCAGCGGACTGCTGGGGCTGCCTAAAGAGGCGGTTATTGCCCTGACGGTGGGATTTTTGCGCAAGGATATAGCCGTGGGCATGCTGGCTCCGCTGGCATTGACTCCGGGGCAGCTGGTTGTTAGCTGCACCGTGCTGGCGATGTTTTTCCCCTGCGTGGCTACCTTCGTGGTGCTTGCCCGGGAGCTGGGGTGGAGGGATATGCTTAAAGCCAGCGGAATAATGGTGGTGGCGGCGCTGGTTGTCGGCGGACTACTGAACCTCTTCCTGTAGCCGGGCTTACTTTTTCAGCGGCATCGGAAACACCGTTCCCAACCTTCCCCGGGCATAGCCGCTCCCCGCTCTATTATGCCCGGTAATACCTCCAGCAGGCGCCGGATGTCGTCCCCGGTGGTCTCCCTGCCCAGGGTGAAGCGGAGCGAGCTCCGGGCTTGCTCTGCGGAAAGCCCCAGCGCCAGGAGCACATGGGAAGGCTCGGGATTTGCTGAACTGCAGGCTGAGCCGGCAGAGGCATAAATGCCCTCTAATTCCAGGTCTGACAGCACCAGTTCCCCGTTGATGGAGTCAATGGTCACATTGACGTTGTTGGGTAGCCTTTTTGTGGGATGACCGTTCAGCCGGACATCGCCCCCCTGCCCCAGCAGACCTTTAATAAGCCTGTCGCGAAGGCGGGTGAGCCGCTCTGCCTCCGGGGTCATTTCCCTGCCGGCAATTTCCATCGCTTTACCGAAGCCGACAATCCCCGGGGTGTTTTCCGTGCCTGCCCGCTGCCCCTTTTCCTGCGCCCCGCCGTGGATGAAGGGAGTCAGCTTTGTGCCCTTCCTGATGTATAGCGCCCCTATTCCCTTCGGTCCGTAGAGCTTGTGGGCCGAGATGGAGAGCAGGTCTACCCCGAGCTCCTCTACATCCACGGGGATGTGCCCCACGGTCTGCACGGCATCGGTGTGGAATATGAGCCCCCGCCCCCCGGCGAGCTTGCTTATCTCGCTTATGGGCTCTATGGTGCCGACCTCGTTGTTGGCGTGCACTATTGAGATGAGGATGGTCTTGTCGGTGATGGCGCTGGCAACATCCTCGGGGTCAACCAGTCCCTGCCTGTCGGGGGTAAGATAGGTGACCACAAACCCCCTTTCTTCCAGGAACTTGCACGGCTCGAGCACTGCATGGTGCTCTATGGTGGTGGTGATGATGTGATTTCCCTTATGTTCGCTGGCGTAAGCCGCGCCCTTTATGGCGGAGTTGTCCGCCTCCGTCCCGCCGCTGGTGAACACGATTTCCTCGCTCTGGGCGTTGATGAGGCGGGCGATTTTGCTCCTTGCCTCCTCCACGGCTCCCCTGGCTTCCCGTCCGTAGGAATAGAGAGTTGAGGGATTGCCGAAGGCGTCGCTGAAATAAGGCAGCATTGCCTTTACCACCTCGGGATGCGTCGGCGTGGTGGCGGCGTAATCCAGGTATATCCGGTCCATCAGTGGCGGTTATTAAAGCAGATAAAGGCGGCGGCAGGCAAATCCAGAGAGTGTTTAGTAATCCCATCTGAGTTAGCAACCCCCGGGTTATTGACGAACCGGGATTTTACCGGCATAATCATATGTCCTGAAAAACTTTTAAAGGAGGAGGTAAAATGGCAGTATTTCCATCAAAGGAATGGGTGGGGGCGGTGCTGGCGGCGGCGGAGAAAAGCGTGAAATACAAGGAAGCAGCAAAGGACTGGGAAGGCGATTTTCTCTGTATAATTGAGGGCGACGAGGAGTTTATTAAGGATATGAGCCGCAGGAAAGTCATGGAAGGTTTTATGAGCTTCCTGGACATGATGCCGGCGAAAGCGCGAAAGAAATATGCCAGCACACCTATGGGGGATATTTTTGAAAAGAAGCTGGGTATTCCGCTGGACGCCTCGGTTAAGGATATAAATGTGGACAAGGTATCGGGGCTGGTCTCCAAGCTGTCTGCCGGGGACTTGAAGGGCGCCTCGGTCTATTTCTGGGCTGACTTCTGGCATGGCGGCGTCCGAGCGATGGAGCCGGTGGCTCCCGGTGAGCACGAAGATGCCGCCTTCAAGCTCCGGGGGAAATACAGCGCCTGGAAAATGATGGTCTCCGGCCAGCAGGACACTATCAGGCTGATAATGAGTAACAAGCTGAAGCTCGAAGGCGATATGTCCTATGTGATGAAGAATATGAAAGGGGTAATCACGCTGACCAAAGAGGTCTTCGCCGGCGTTCCCATTGAGTAGCGGGGGTTTTATGTATTTTGAAATTGACCCCAGTCTGGAACAGGACAAGAAGATATCGTTACTGAGGGAGGAAGCGCACCGCTTTGCCGAGGGGGTGATAAGGCCCGCGGCGCGAAAATTAGACCGGATGTCCGACCCCTCTGAGGTAATCGCCCCGGGCTCGCCCTACCACGATGTATTACGACAGATGAAGGCGCTGGGCTATCACCGCATATTTATCGACCCGGAGTATGGCGGACTGGGTCTGAGTGCCGTGGAGGCACACATAGTCCTGGAGGAGCTTGGCTGGGGGAGCGTGGGGCTGGCAACGGCGATAGGCGTGGACCAGCTAGGAGCGGCCATAGCTTCCCTGTTCGCCATGGGAGATGTTATTGACAATTTTGTGAAACCCTGGGCGGAGGACACCGAAGCCCAATATCACGGCTGCTGGGGTGTGACCGAGCCCGAATGCGGCTCGGACTACATCCTGGCTTGTGAGGAGAGCTTCCTCCCTCATGTGAAGGAGTTGCACCACGGCGAGGTGAAGGCGGATGAAGACGGCGACGGCTGGGTCATCAACGGCCCCAAGTCCGGCTGGATATCTTCCGCCCCGGCGGCGACCCATGTCGGGCTTCATGTTACCCTCCCCCCTCATGATAGCCTGACCACCGGGGCGTTTTGTATCGTCCCTCTGAGACAGAAAGGAGTAACCCTGGGGAAGCCGATTGATAAGCTCGGCTTGAGAGACGACCCTCAGGGAGACATCGTCTTTGATAATGTCCATATCCCCGATGAGTATATGATTATCCGTCCTCCTTTCTATGAGTTGCGGGTGGGGCAGATAATCTGCGTGACGAGCTGTTTTATGGGGGCGGCGTTTACCGGTCTGGCGCGGGCGGCTTTTGAGGAGGCGCTGAGCTATTCCAAGAGCCGGATTCAGGGCGGTAAGCCGCTCTGCGAGCACCAGCTAATCAAGCAGAAGCTGTATAAAATGTTTGAAAAGGTGGAGAGCTCGCGGTATTACACCAGGAAGATAATGGAGCATGTCTGGAACAGGATTTATACCGAGAGGACCTATGACGCTTCTTCCCGGCATGCTGTTTCGGCGCAGATTTACGGGAAGAGGTCGGCCTTTGAAGTGGCTACCGAAGCGCTGCAGATTTTCGGGGGCTACGGGCTTACCCGGGACTTCCTTATTGAAAAGCTCTTCCGGGATGCCCGGGCGGGGCTGGTTGAGGACGGCACCGTTGAGGTCCTCGGGCTTTCCTCAGCTTACAACATCGTCCGGGAGTATCAGGTATAGTAAAACTTAATGAGGAGGTATTGAGATGGTCTTAAAAGGTGGAGAGAAAGGCTTGTCCATTCCCTTTGATGCCCCGCTCTTTGACTTCAGTCGGGAGAGGGGAATAGAGTACCGCAATTGCGAGGCGCTTGTTGCTGCCTTTATGATTGAAGGGGATGTGGAGGGAATCCTCCCCCAGGGGATTGAGCCCTTCAGCGACCCCCCGCAGGGGGCAATCTGGATATCCCGCTACGGTTACAGCACCCTGGGGCAATACAACGAGCACATTTCGCTTATTATGGTGAAGGATGTCCACGGGGAGCTGGGATATTACATCCCCTATATTTATGTCACCAACGACGCCGCTATGGCTGCGGGGAGGGAGCTTGCCGGCGCCCCCAAGAAGATAGCTGACATAACACTGGAGAACAAAGCCGACTACATCCAGGGGACTCTGGACCGCCCCTCGGGCAAGAGGCTGATTACCTTCACCTTCAAGCCCGTGGAGAGAGTGCTGGGCGATGTAGTGGACGCCTATCTCCCTTACCCCACCCCCCTGCTCTCCATAAGGCATCTTCCCTGGATTAAAGAGCCTGGCGACGGGCTTACCCAGCTTATAAGCTGGTATGCCGAGATAGACTACCACAAGGACCCCAAAGGCGAGAGAATGATATGGACGGGACCGGCATCCATTACCTATGACTCGCCTTCCGTCTCTGACCCGGTCCACAAGCTCCAGATTGGCGAGATGCTGACCGCCCTCTACTTCCAGTTTGATATGAAGCTGAATGTTAAAGAGGTGCAGAAGAAGTATTGACCGAAGCCCTTATAATGTCTTTTTCTAGGCTATTTCCCTTGCCAGGGACTTTGCAGTATACTTTTAGATGGGTGTCTTAAGATATTCAAATATTAATTGAGCTATTTTCATGCCAGCCTTTAACCTAATAGGTAATCCCCCATGATTACATAGTTCCAATGTCAAATTGCCTAAATAAGTGGCGTGAACAGTAGGTGCAGTGCTATGTACCGTTAACCCAAATCTAGCTAATGTACTCGTTCCTTCAATACGTGCCGATATTTTAGAACATAATGTTATTTTTTCCTTTACAGTAGATAAAATAAATTCTTGTGGCTGTAAATCATACCCCTCTCCCGGTATATTTTCTGTTATACAGAGTTTCTCGAATACAGTATGGATATCGGGGTGACTTATATCAATTATTAAATCGACTGCTGGGTGAGCAAGTTCTTTAAACTTAGAGATTTGATTACCTAGGTGGACATCTAATGATGATGGTGAAATATCTAGTGGGTTAATAGGTGGATCAACTATAATATTACCCGCCTTTATCTCACGATTTATATCCTGATCACTTAATACCAACCAGTATCCTCATTTTAGAACAGCAGATTTTGGAAACCACGCTCTGGAACCAGTCGTAAATGTTTCATTAGGTAACCCAATAAGATATTTATCTGCTTCTTGGACTAGGATAATTGCTTTTATAGTTTTTTTAGACTGGTCAAGGAAAGAAGAATCGAGAAGCATGTTGAGCTCACCACTACTGGAAACCAATGTGACAACAACCTCATCAGCAAACTGCCCATTTGTAATTTTGGAATATTTAATATCAACTGGCTGAGGTCCCCTTTCTCTATTTCCGTTTGATTTAGCCATCTTCTCTAACTCCTTTATTTTTTAACATTTTAACATATTTATCATACGTGTCAATAGCATATATTGTGTTTAATACTTTTATTACCACTATAAATAGTATCAAACAAAATTATTTCAAATTGACTCACTGCCCATTTTCTATCAACTACAACCGAACAAAACCGGTTAGACCGAGTTATTGACAG